>NZ_JBMPPD010000020.1:0-79757 GCF_049339825.1 Undibacterium sp. RuRC25W
TTGGGTGAGATGTGTGTAGTTCATTATGCAATTTCGACTGGCCGGTCAAAAAGGCACAAATGCTATCGCATCTTGCCCTCATTAACCGGTACCGTTCATAAATTGCACTTCATCCTAGAATTCGCCTCGAATAATAGAATTATTGATATTGTTTTTCGGTATTGTTATCATGTTTCATCGCTAAATATTTTATCAAGAACAAATGAAAACTGCCACGTATAGTGGCAGTTTTTTTTGTCGTTACTTATTTATTTATTTGTTTGAGATGGCTTTGTACGGACCGTCTGGGATAGGATTTTTTCCCGTAACGAATACATCGTTATTTGCCATGCGCGTTAATGGCATATAGTTAGGTTTTGCTCTTGCAACAGCAGCATTAATTGCTGCGGAAATTAATTGCGCGAGTGGGCTGCCCGATGCGTTATTTTGCGGAGAATATTGTAATTTTTTATTTTCCTTAAAAATTTCTACCCCTTCTTTACTTACCATGCGATAGTCGAAGTCTACAGTCACGGTCGTAACGATCACGGCGTATTGAGCATCCCATCGATTGATCGTGACGTACAAAATAGCATCTGCGCCGAATAACTTAGCCAGCACTTCTGGTTTTTGCCGCTGTACCAGATCGCCCTCGTAGAGCCCTTCCTGCTCCAGTACAACCTTGGTCGTATTGACTGGGAAAACATAGTAGCCTTTTTCTGCCAACGGAACTGGTAAGGTGGATAAAACGTAGTTAGGTGCATCAACGTCCAATGAATGGTTCACGGTAGGGACTATCAAGATCGAGCGAGGGGCAGCAGTTTCGAATGCACTGAAATCTTTTTTGCTTACATTCGTTGTTGCACAACCAGTCATAACCAGAGCACACAGAATAAAGATTAATTTTTTCATTTTTTTATTTCTTCTTTGGTTGGACGACGCTCGATATTTTCGATCATTGAAGTCATGAGCGCTTTGCTCTCTGGCCATGTATCGCGTTCAAGTTTATAGTATTTGACAGCGGATTCTTTCGCCCCACTTTGTAAGTAGATTGTGCCAACTTCAGCGTAAAGCCCAGGTGCTACTTTTTGTTTTGCTGATTCGGATGCTGCAATTTGATTCTCAAGTTTTATACGAAATTCTTCTACTTTATTTGGATCTTTATATGCTTCATAAAGCAATCCATCGTAGCCACCCCATTGGTACATATCTTGTTTCTTTGTTGCACAGGCACTTAAAGCGAGAGCCATTGCGAAGATGAAATATTTTTTCATTTGATTATCACTTAATAATAAAACTGCGATGCACGCCATCACCGACGTAAAATTTTTCATTCAGTAGAATGTTGTCGCCGAAAACTACTCGTAAATTATGCGTGCCGCTCAAAATACGAACTGTCGCAACGCCTTCAACAAACTCGCCAACTGTGCCAAAATTTTGACCATCTACGAAGAACTGTGCAGTTTTTAATGATTCGCTATTTATTTCGAATGAGACACTTGGACGTTGGTCAACAATCGTTTGCTTCTCAGTAGGCATTTTTACGCACCCGCTAAGCCCACCAACAAACAATGTTACTGAAAGCAGCATCCCTAAAGAAACTCTTTTATTCATCAGTTTTTTCTTTCTTGACGTACAACTAGTTGGTCGATTTTTTGTTGATCTAATGTGCCGTTGATCAATGTTGCAGTAGATCCTTCATTCAACTCATCATCACCAAAGTTAGAGTTGACGCGAATACGGGCAACGATCTGACCAGGAAGAGTAATTTCAGCCCCAGTTTGTGGGGACTTAATTTTTTCGCCTTGCGTCTCCACGTCAAATACCATACCCGGGCGAATACCTTGGCTCTTACCGCCGCCGATAAATATTTGATTAGCGTCGTATTTGAGGATGAAAGTTTGCCATGGACGAGCGTTCATTTCGCTCGTTAGTTTGCTAACTGCACTTGTAATTGCCTGACGTATAGCAGCGTCATTTAATGTACCGTCATAACCGGCGTGAGAGCCGAAGCCAAACGTTGATGACGTTTCTGTCGATGTTTCACCAGCACCAGAAGTCGCGAAGAACACACGTCCTGTTTTGCTATCGACCACGCGCAGATCTACTTTTGCAAAAGCCACCTGACGTTTTGATGAGGACGCAAAACCGCTCTCGCCAATTGTCTTTCGTCCAAATTCAGTAAGTGAGCCGATAATTAAGGCATCCACACCAATCAGATTAAGCTTGTTGCCTGTCAGATTGCCCTCGTCTTGAAGGCGTCCGATATCAGGCCGCTCAAATACTAAATAATTCCCAGACTCAGTTAAGGACTTACTGAGCAGGTCTGTTACTTGTTTACCAAGGGGATCATCATGTTGATCGCGTAAAAGCGATTTGCCATAGCTAGTTTCGTTGGTAATACGGCCGAGCGCAATTTTTCGCTTCAAAATTGGTGATGAAATGCTCGTTGCGGCATTCAGCTCTTGCGCATTTTTTTGTGCTGCAATAGAAGTTGGAGCTTCTTTTTGAGTTATCGCAGGAGTTTGGACTGCGCATCCGCTGAAAATGCTCACAGAGGCCACAAGTGCAGGCAAAGTGAAACGTGCATAAACGCTCACATTGTCGTTGGAAAAAGCCATCGAAAATCCTTCGTTAAGAATGATGTTTTTAAATTGATTAATTGAAAATTTTTTGTTTTTTTTGACAACGATAGTAATAAAAAAACGTATTAAATTTTAACATTTATTAGCAATGTTATCTAATTTTTACTTCTTTTGAGTTGAAATATGTTGCTTAATTTGTTCAAGCGTATTTTGTGATTTGCTTAAATTTGAACAAGTGGTTATTCAACATGGCGTAAAGTAAATTTAAGCACTGGGAGGATAAAAAAAAACGGACCAATTGGTCCGTTTTTTTATTTTATTTGATTACTTTCCAAACGAATCTTTAAGCGTCGTAATCCGGTTAAACACCGGCTTCCCGAGCACGCTATCAACACGATCAGCAACAAAGTAGCCGTGGCGTTCGAATTGCAGTCGGGTGTCAGCGGCGACGTTGGCGACGCCCGGTTCGACAAAGGCGCGGATAGTTTCTAAGGATGCTGGGTTTAACAAGGTCATGAAATCTTTGCCGCCGGCATCTGGGTTGGCATCGGTGAAGAGGCGATCATACAAGCGTACTTCGGCTTCAATCGCGTCAGCGGCATTGACCCAGTGGATATTACCTTTGACTTTGTAATTGGCGCTGCCTTCGGTGCCGGATTTGCTGTCGGCAAAGTAGTTGCAATGGACGGCAATAACGTTACCGTTTTCATCTTTATCGCAGCCTGTGCACTCAACCACGTAGCCGTAACGCAAGCGAACTTTGTTACCTGGAAAGAGGCGGAAGTAGCCTTTGACTGGCTCTTCCATGAAGTCTTCTTGCTCAATCCACAGTTCTTTGCCGATGGTGAATTCGCGGTTGCCGCGTTCTGGGTGATGTGGGTGAACTGGCGCTGTGCATTGAATATTTTCACCTTCAGGGAAGTTATCGATGATGAGCTTCAATGGACGCAATACCGCCGTCGCACGTGGTGCTTTAGGATCAAGGTCTTCGCGCAGGCAGCCTTCTAAGGTGCTGTAGTCGATCCAGCCATCAGAGCGGGTGACGCCAATACGTTCGCAGAAAGCCTGAATGGATTCTGGTGTGTAGCCGCGGCGGCGGATACCGACGATGGTTGGCATACGTGGGTCATCCCAGCCGCTGACGATATTGTCTTCAACCAGTTTGCGTAATTTACGTTTGCTGGTGACGACATAGGTCAGATTCAGACGAGCGAACTCATATTGACGTGGCACCGGGCGTTGAACGAAACCACCTTGCGCCGCGTGTTCGATGATCCAGTCGTAGAACGGACGGTGATCCTGGAACTCTAAGGTGCAAATCGAATGCGAGATGTTTTCAATTGCGTCTTCGAGCGGATGTGCGTAGTCGTACATCGGGTAGATGCACCAGGCATCGCCCGTGCGATGGTGATGCGCGTGACGGATGCGGTAGATCGCTGGGTCACGCATGTTCATGTTAGGTGATGCCATGTCGATCTTGGCGCGTACGATGTGTTCGCCGTCTTTGAATTCGCCTGCTTTCATGCGGCGGAACAAGTCGAGTGACTCGGCTGGTGCGCGATCTCTGAACGGTGAGTTGACGCCCGGTTTAGAGAAGTCACCACGGTTCGCCGCCATGTCTTCGGCAGATTGGCTGTCGACGTAGGCGTGACCAGATTCGATCAGGTATTCCGCAATGGCATAGAAACGGTCGAAGTAATCACTCGCAAAATACAAATGGTTGCCGCCGCCGTTGGACGCTGGTTGTGCCCAGTCAAACCCTAGCCATTTAACGCTGTCCATGATGGAGTCAACGTATTCCTGATCTTCTTTTTCTGGGTTGGTATCATCAAAGCGCAGATGGCAACGACCTGCATAATCACGTGCCAGACCAAAATTGAGGCAGATCGATTTAGCATGGCCAATGTGCAGATAGCCGTTTGGCTCTGGTGGAAAGCGTGTGATGACGCTCGGCATGCCGTCGCGTTGGTAGGTACCAGCTGCCTGATCATTGTCAATGATCGCGCGCAAAAAGTTAGAAACGGGGGCGTCGGTTGCTGCTGCGGCTGGCTTTTTGTCGTTGCTCATAGAGTATGCTGATTAATTTTTGTAAGACTGAGATTGGTTTTTATAAGACGGAGGCTTGGTTTCTTTGCATACATTGATTGAATATTTTCTTGTCTGCTTAATAACGCAGACCGAACGCTGCAAGCATGCAAAAATCAGCCTTAGTACTTTTATGAAGGTATAACAAGTATTTTACCGTAGCGAAGCACAGAAAGTATGTTTGTTTGTGTTTTGATAGCGATTTGCTGAGGAGATGCTGGCATCGTTCATCGGGAGATAAGTCGGTATTGATTGAAATTACAGGCTTATATTGAGGATATTGCAATAAATGTGTTTTTTTGCGTTAAGTTTTAGCGTTGGTCGGTAAGCGCTGTGGTTCCGCAAAGGATGGTATTGAGCTAGTTTGGCTGAATTTGCTGCAACGGTTGAAACCGCTGAGCCTAGTGATCCTGAAATTCAACGCAATTACGACCTTTGTTTTTTGCTTCATACAATGCATTATCTGCACGGATCATGATCTCAAGTATGCTATCTGGATGACGATAGTGGGTTACACCAAAACTTGCGGTCCGGTGCCCGACGAGATGGAATTCATGTACAGCAATTGATTCACGTAATTTTTCTGAGATCACTAATGCATCCTCAGCGGAGGTTTCTCTGAAAATAACTAAAAACTCTTCCCCGCCCCAGCGTCCAACCGCGTCACTACTGCGGATGTTTTCTTGCAAGATAATACCGATGCTGACGAGCACCTGATCTCCTGCAGAGTGACCGAAGGTGTCGTTGATAGATTTGAACTTATCTACGTCAATGAGTGCGATAGAAAATTGGCTTCCATAGCGCTTGCTACGCATGTGTTCTTCTTCGAGAATCGTTTCTAACTTTAAGCGATTGAATAATCCTGTTAGCCTATCGGTATTAGACAAGTATTCGAGATCCTGATTTTTGAGCTCAAGCTCTTGTGTCCGCGCTGCTATGAGGTATTCCAGATTCGTATTGACCTCTAGCATTTTGTTATGGCTGTTTTCGACTTCTGCTGCCATGAGATTAAAACCTTCTTCGAGGTCTTGCAACTCACCGCCGGAATTTGCTTTGATTCGGGTGTCGAAGTCGCCTTTTGCCATATTATGAACACCCTCGATCAGACGTGATAACGGACGTGTTAAATCACGGCTCATACGGAACGCAAAGAAAGAGGCAACTGCGGTGCCAGCAACGCCAATCAAGAAGCAAATAAAGACGAATAAGGTCTTCGCGTGCTGACTTGACACCGTACTTAATTCTAAATAGGCAAAGCCTAGTAATTTAGGTTTGCTGGCAGATACGTTTTGTCCGTGATCGATGAGATCGAAATTGTCAGTGGCGGGAGTACCTTGATAGATGGGCGTAGCAAAAATTAAGCTGCTATGCGCTCCATGAATCACGTTTCCTTTGAGTGCTGACTGTGCGAAGTTTGATTCAATGTGATCGAGTTTGCCACTGCTTACCAACACGTTATTGAGAGCATCAGTGACGACAACACCTTGGGCATCCTCTTCTTTTAAGGTTGCTTGCGTTAAGGCTTGTAATACTTCGCGGTTCCCTGAAAATGCGCCATATTCGCAGGCGCTGCTCAGATGGCGGGCGATCAGTGCACCGCGCTCTTTGAGTGCGCCATCAATTTGAGTGGTACCAACCGCCGCAACAGTCCCTGTGAGCAAGATAGTAATGATCCACACTGGGGCGAGTGCCAGCGCTAAAATACGGTGCGAGAGGCGCCATTGTTTCATTGGGCACGCTCCGTCAGATGTTTGAGTTTATTTTGTAACTCGGAATCGGAGGCGATATTGATGCCCAACGACCGTGCGACTTGTTGGTTGGTATTGACCGAAAAATAGCGCGGATGTTGTGGCGCAGGCAAGTTGCCGTTGGATGGTAAGTTATTGATAATCTCTGCAACTTGCTGGCTGATTTGCGAAGGTAGACTATATACCGCAGCAAGTGCGCCCGCTTTGACATAGGACGCCGAAAACCCAAATAAAGGGATCTGTTGACGATAACTAGTGAGCAAAATACTTGAAATATTATTTCGGTTATATATTTTTGGATCAGGTACAGCCATCATCGCATCGCTGCTCATGAGTAACTTACGCAATGCGGTCAATAGTTCTGCATCATCTGATACGGTTTCAATGTTAAGACTAATATCTGCTTCTTTGGCCGCACTTTGCAGAGCAGGAATAGACTCTGTCTCATCTCTACCCAGCAATACGCCAACACGCGGATGACTCGACATCGTCACCTGAATCAAACCAAACTGTCGTGCCCATGATTGATCGACATAAACGGCAGAAAACCTGCGACTATCTTGCAAACGATTACTTTGTTTAATTGCTTTGATGAAGCTGTTTTGTGGAATTAGTACATTGAGCACGGGTATTGCTGGTAATTTTTGTGCCATCGCTAGCATGGCAGACGTACCTACTGCGATGATAATCTGGCTGTTTGATGTGTGTGGCAAATCATCGCTAGTGAATTTGTTGATCGCGATTATTTTGACCGCAGGGCGATTGTTGGTGGATTGGGTTAGGATATTGCCTAGGCTAATTGCGAATTCTGAATATGCGCCGCCTTCTTCACTTAATAAAATAGTGACGCCATCAACCGCAAAGCTACTAGGAGCAAACCCTAGAAATGCAAAGAAGACGATGGACTTCAGCAACCTGATTGGGGCTGATTGCTTACGAAGAATCATCAGCATCCATTTCATGCTTCAAAATTCCGTCTTGACGTTAATCCTGACTAACCGACCGGGAGCCTCATTGTCATGGCGGAGTTCAAAGTAATGTGCGTTAGCAATGTTTTGCATAATGAAAGCGACTTCGGTCGGACGTCCGTACATGATGAAGTGGCGTGAGAGTTTACCATCAAAACGCTTATTTCCCTCAATGTAATAACCCCGCCCCTGGGCCAGATTAAAATCGGTATCATTGAATTTTGTCCGTGAAATCTGATAAGCCACGAGACTACCTCGCCATTGCTCATTAAATTGATGAGTAATCATCAGATTATGGTTGTAAGCAGGGAGGGAGTCAGTATAAATGACGCCATTCACATTATCACTTTTGACCCCACCTCCTGACAGACCGTAGACGAGATGGGTTTTATCTGAGAGCGGCGCTTTCATTTGTAATTCGTAACCACGCATTAAGGCATTGCCAGCATTCAAGTTGCCGCTTTTCGGTGAATTATGGTTTTTGACGTCAATCAGATTGGTATAGTCGTCATAGAATAATCGAAAATCAAGATCGATTTTGCCTACTCGTCCTATGTAGCCGATATCGGTTGCTTTTGCTTTTTCTGTTTTTAGTTCCGGCAAATTGGGATATTCATTTGGCGAGCGCCAATATTGTTCGTAGACTTTCTCATACACTGAAGGCGCGCGTGTCGCACGTGAATACCCTATCCTTATTGTATGGTCTGGTGTGATATGCCAATTCAATGCGAGACGTGGCGTGAACTCTGTACCTGTATAGGAATTGTTCTCCAACATTGCACCGGCATTAAACAATAAGTCCGGACGGATATGCCATTCCAGATTACTAAATATACGTCCGAGACGGTAGTAAAAATTACCGTACAAGTATTGATTGTTTTCGACGCCAAGGTAGTATGGCGCGTAGGTTACGTCTTGCCTGACGCTGGCACCCCAAACGACACGTGCCGTCGGGGAGCTTGAAAACGTGTGCTGAATCTCTAGATCATCGCGCTTAAAGGAGGCATCACCATTGCTGATGCCATCGGAATCAAGTAAGCGCCCATGAATGTGTTCTTCCGTGTGGAATGCTTTGACTGCTAATTCGCCATTTCCATCAAGCGCATGACGCCAGTTAATCATTTCGAAATGATTGTCTGATGTGCGGTTAATAGAAATAAAATTGTCGTATTCTCCGGCTTGTCTGGGACCACCGTTATAGCCAAGCTGGAATTCTAACGCGTCATTTGCACTGGCTTGATAGGCTGCCCTGACATTAAAAATCCGGATATTTTTATTGTCGTACTTATTCAATGTCCAGAAAACATCGGGTGATGCTGGGTTGTGAATAATGTCTGCCTCACCACTGTCTTTGCGTTCACTCGCTGTAAGTTGATACGTCAGATTTCCGCTTTTTCCGCCATAACGAAAGACACTCTCCATACGATTTGTGCCATAGCTGATGGAGGCGTAGGCACCCTGGGTTTCTGCCGGGTGTCGGGTAATGATGCTGATGACAGCTAAAAATGAGTTAGCACCATAACTCGCCGAATCTGGGCCGCGAACAACTTCAATGCGTTCGATATCGTCGAGTACGATAGGCAGATCACTCCAGTTAACGCCACCGAAAAGCCCAGAATACACAGATCTGCCATCAATCAGCACTTGCATACGGTCTGAAGTGGTACTGGTCACCATGCCGTGATACGCAACCGTGCTGTCGGCTGAGTAAAAATTAGGGTCGGCATGATAAGCAACAAACATCCCCGGAACCAAACGGAATACCTCGGATAAGTCCCACGCGCCGGAATCGCGAATTGTCTCCCGATCTAAGACGGCGACTGCCACTGGGGCTTCATTAATCGGTTGCACCAGACGGGATGCACTCAATACAACAGGGACATCGTCGAGGAAAATAGATTCGTCGTTATTGGTTTCAGCGTATGCGAGTTGTGTATATGGTAATGCGCACAGCAACATACCCCATTTCAAAGGATTTGTTTTTTGCAAATAAGGCAATTTTTTTAAACATGAAATCAAAAAAAATGATGCCATATTGCCTGATGTGGTCTTACCGTTAGGGCCTTGCATTTGAATTAACGCTTTAACGAATAATATAAAAAAGAAAAATACCAAACCGACGAATGACCGCGTAAAAAATGCTGCGGCGCAAAAAATCAGATTTAGCCAAAGCATAATTGTGTCTGTTAAGAAAATCGATAGTTTTTCTATTACTCGAGGCGGCTTTGGTGAAAAAACCACTAAAATGAAATGGTTTATGTCTATTTTATTAAGTATGTAGGCATTTTATTGCGAGGGAGGATTCTCTCCTGATCCCACGATGAATTTGTATGACTGAAAGCCTATAAACCGTTCTCCCGACACGGTAGAATAGCGGGATGACTACAGAACTAAGCATTTCTCCAATAAATGGAGACCAAGCAGTAGCTGCAACTCCCGCAGTACCTCGCGACCCACAATTTGTACACTTACGCATTCACTCGGAGTACTCGATCGTGGATGGTCTGGTGCGCATCGACGATGCGATCAAGGCGGCTGTCAAAGATAAGCAACCTGCAATGGCAATCACCGATCTGGCAAATCTGTTCGCGATGGTGAAATTTTATAAGTCCGCTCGCGGCAAGGGTATTAAGCCTATCGCTGGTTGCGATGCCTGGATCACCAACGACGATGACCGTGAAAAGCCGTCACGTCTGATGTTGCTGGTCAAAAATCGCAAAGGATACCTCCAGTTATGCGAATTACTAGCGCAAGCCTGGCTGACCAATCAGCACCGTGGACGCGCAGAAATTCGTTATGAATGGCTCAAAAAAATCTATGATGACGGCGACGGTGGTGGCTTGATCGCCTTATCTGGCGCGCATTTCGGGGACGTCGGTATCGCCATTGATAATGGCAATCTCGATCTGGCTGAGCGTTGCGCACAACGCTGGGATAGCATTTTCCCGGATCATTTTTACATTGAAATCCAGCGCGCTGGGCAAGCTAACATGGAAAACCATGTCCGTGCGGCAGTTGTTTTGGCGAATAAGCTGAAATTGCCCGTCGTAGCAACGCATCCTATACAATTTATCAATAAAGAGGATTACACCGCTCACGAAGCGCGGGTGTGTATTTCTGAAGGCGATATGCTGGCGAATGGTCGCCGCGTACGTCGGTTTAATGATCAGCAGTGCTTCAAAACCCAGGAAGAAATGGCCACCTTGTTTGCCGATCTGCCTGGCGTTCTGCAAAACAGTGTTGAAATTGCTAAGCGATGCAATCTGACGTTAGAACTCGGTAAGCCAAAATTACCAGACTTTCCAACGCCGGATGGAATGACGCTGAACGATTTTCTGGTACATGAGGCAAAGCGCGGGCTGGAATTCCGTCTGCAACACCTTTTCCCCAATCCTGATAAACGTGAAAAAGAGCGCGAGCGCTATGAGGCGCGGCTGAAGTTTGAAACCGATACCATTATCAAAATGGGTTTCCCGGGTTACTTCTTGATCGTTGCTGACTTTATTCAATGGGCAAAAAATAACGGCGTACCGGTCGGGCCTGGTCGTGGTTCTGGTGCGGGTTCATTGGTGGCGTACTCCTTACTGATTACCGATCTAGATCCGTTGCAGTACAACTTGCTGTTCGAACGTTTCTTGAACCCAGAGCGGGTATCCATGCCCGACTTTGATATTGACTTTTGCCAGGAAGGGCGGGATCGCGTTATTCAATACGTGAAAGACCGCTACGGCAAAGACGCGGTATCGCAGATTGCCACCTTCGGAACAATGGCTGCTAAAGGGGCGATCCGCGACGTTGGTCGTGTGCTCGACTTTGGTTACATGTTCTGTGATGGCGTCTCCAAGCTAATTCCGTTTAAACCTGGTAAGCAAGTCACGATTGCAGAAGCGATTGTCGAAGAGCCTTTGCTGGCTGAACGTCAAGAAAATGAAGAAGAAGTCAAAACGCTGCTCGATCTGGCGCAACAGGTCGAAGGTATTACCCGTAACATCGGTATGCACGCTGGTGGTGTGTTGATTGCGCCGGGCAAGTTGACCGATTTCTGTCCGCTGTATACGCAGGGCGGTGATTCTGGTGTGGTCTCACAGTACGACAAAGACGACGTTGAAGCCGTCGGTCTGGTGAAGTTCGACTTTTTGGGATTGACGACGCTGACGATTCTCGATCGTGCTGTGCGTTATATCAAAATGCTCGATCCTGCGATGGCAGAATTCGATCTGGCTAAATTGCCACTCGATGACAGAGCCTCTTATGAGTTGCTGACTAAAGCCAAAACGGTTGCCGTGTTCCAGTTGGAAAGCCGTGGTATGCAGGGTATGCTTAAAGATGCACGTCCTGATCGCTTTGAAGACATTATTGCGCTGGTGGCGTTGTATCGTCCGGGTCCAATGGATCTGATTCCTGATTTCTGTAAGCGTAAGCACGGTGAGAAGTTTGATTACCCCGATCCGCGTACTGAAGGCATTTTGTCTGAAACTTACGGCATCATGGTGTATCAAGAGCAGGTGATGCAGATGGCGCAGGTGGTTGGTGGTTACTCATTGGGTGGCGCTGACTTATTGCGTCGTGCTATGGGTAAAAAGAAAGCCGAGGAAATGGCCGAGCATCGTCAGATCTTCCGCGATGGTGCCGCCAAAGATGGTTTGTCGCAGCAAAAAGCTGACGAAATTTTCGATTTGATGGAAAAATTCGCAGGCTATGGTTTTAATAAATCCCATGCTGCGGCGTATGCGTTGCTGTCTTATCACACCGCATATCTGAAAGCTCACCATTCTGCCGCGTTTATGGCAGCTAATATGTCGCTGGCCATGGACGACACAGATAAAGTCAAAATCCTCGTTGAAGATGCGATTGATATCTGTAAGCTGAAATTACTGCCACCGGACATTAATCAATCGGATTATCGCTTTGTCCCAGTTGGTGAGCCAGGTAAAAAATCGAGTCAGATTCGCTATGGTCTTGGCGCGGTCAAAGGCTCGGGTCAGAATGCCATTGAAAATATCGTTGCATCACGTATTGCCGATGGTCCATTTAAAGATCTATTCGATTTCTGTAAGCGCGTCGACAAACGCCAGGTCAATCGGCGGACCATTGAATCGTTGATTCGCGCTGGCGCAATGGATTGTCTTGGCAAAGACCGAGCCGTATTATTGGCGACAGTTAGTTTGGCGATTGAAGCTGCAGAACAGGCCGATAAAGCAGCGAATCAAGTCAGTTTGTTTGGCGATGACGATGATTTGATCCCGCCGCCACAATACATCGAAGTACCATTCTGGACAGATAAGAAACGTCTGACCGAAGAAAAACTGGCCCTCGGGTTTTATCTTTCGGGTCATCTGTTCGACTCTTATGCACCAGAGGTTCGTCAGTTTATTAAAACCACGCTGGCGAAGGTGGAGCCTTCACGCGATTTACGTTTGATTTGCGGCATCATTACGGGTGTTCGCACACAGATGACGCAGCGCGGCAAACTGATGGTGGTAACGCTTGACGATAGTACGGCGGTGGTTGAAGTGACGGTCTACAGTGAGTTGATGGAAGAGTTTAAGTCGCTGCTGAAAGAAGATGAATTCTTGGCGGTATTAGGCAAAGTCTCTGAAGACAGATTCTCTGGCGGCTTGCGGATTTCTGCTGAAAAAGTCATGGATATTGGTCGCGCGCGCGTGCAGTTTTCACAAGGCTTGCGATTGACGCTCGATAACAAAACCGACACCAAAAAATTACAAGAAATACTTAAGCCACATCTGAATTCTGAAGGTTGTCCGGTCTTGATTAATTATAAAAATGAGACCGCTAGTGCAGAGCTTTATTTATCGGATCAATGGCGGGTTAATCCGGACGATGAATTGCAGCTGAAGTTAGTGAAGATGTTGGCGCAAAACAAAGTGGCGATTGTGTACTCTTAGCGAGAGAACTATTTTTTATGACTATTAATCCTTATTTCGTCCGCTTGTGGCGCGCTGTTAAACCCTACAAAAACCGCATTGGTTTAGCCTTGTTGGGAATGATCGGTGCGGCAATGACGGAACCTATTTTTCCGGCGTTAATGAAAAAATTAACGGACAACGGATTTTCAGAAGATAAAACAATGCCAGTCTGGATGGTGCCACTGGGTATTGTCGGCATTTTCTTTGCGCGTGGTATTTGTACCTTTTGTACTCAATACTATATGTCGTGGATTGGCAATAAGTTACTCAGCGATATGCGCGGGGATATGTTTAAACGCACACTGGATGTGCCGATCAGTTACTACCAATATGAATCCAGTGGCCGTCTGATCAACACCATTATTTCTGAAGTGCAGCAGGTCGTGGAGATGGTGAAGGTGTCGATCAATACGCTGATCCGCGACACAATCACCGTGTTTGCCTTGATCATTTTTCTGGTTTATCAAAATTGGCAACTGACCATCGTTGCATTATTGATCGTGCCTTCGATGGCGTATGTGGTTCGCCTGACAGGTAAAAGACTGCGTTTGCTGAATCAGAATCAGTTGAAGCTCAACAGCGAATTAACACAGGTCGTTGAAGAAGCGACACGCGCAAGCCAGGTGATTCGGATTTTCGGTGCGCAAGCCTACGAATACAACCGTTTTCATAAAAAAAGCGAGCAATTGCGCGGGTATGCACAGCGTGTGACGGTTGCCTCCGGCTCAACTACACCAATTACACAAATGGTGGCGGCGTTAGCGGTGTCGTTGGTGGTGATCGTTGCGATGCGGCCCAACATATTGCCATTTCATAGCGATCATTTCACCCCTGGTGACTTTATTGCGTACCTGACAGCGATGTTACTGTTGCTGGCGCCGCTCAAACGACTATCCGATCTGAATGGTCCTTTGCAACGTGGCTTGATCGCTTCAGAATCTGTCTTTAATCTGATTGATACGCCGGCAGAACCGGTCGGAGGCTTTGAATTTGCCGAGCGTGCTAAAGGGGATCTGGAGTTCGTTAATACGGAATTTACTTATGAGCGCCAAGAACTCAAAGCGTTGAAAGGTATTAATTTGTGTATCAAGGCCGGTGAAACCGTTGCGTTAGTTGGTATGTCAGGCGGCGGTAAAACTTCTCTGGTCAATCTCGTCCCACGCTTCTACGCACCGACAGCTGGCGCGATTAAGTTAGATGGGCGTGATCTGGCAGATATCTCGATTTCCAGTCTGCGCGCTCAGATTGCGATGGTGGGGCAGAGTGTTGTGTTATTCGATGACACGATTGCCGCTAACATTGCTTACGGTGACAGCAACCCTGATCAGGCAAGAATTGACGCGGCTGTCTCGGCCGCCCATCTGTCAGACGTGATCGCAGATTTGCCTTTGGGATTGCAAACAGAAATTGGAGACAACGGTACACGTTTATCCGGTGGTCAACGTCAACGTTTAGCGATTGCACGTGCGATCTATAAAAATGCACCGATCCTGATTCTGGATGAGGCGACTTCTGCACTTGATTCTGAATCTGAGCGTGCGGTGCAGGCTGCCTTAGATACGCTGATCCAAGGTAGGACAACCTTGGTTATTGCACACCGTTTATCAACGATTGAACGTGCTGACCGGATTGTCGTGTTGACCGATGGTGAGATCAGCGAGATGGGCACACATGCTGAGCTGCTGCAGAAGAATGGCACCTATGCACATTTGCACCAGTTGCAATTCAGTGCTGAAGCGCAGAACTGATGCGGCTTTATTGTTCGTGGGCGTAAAACATTAAAAAAAGGGGAGCGATTTGCTCCCCTTTTTTGTCTCAGCATTCTATGGCAAGGCGGCCACGACCTGATCTACTGAAATATCATCAATCCACGCTTTGCGATTGGATACTTTCACCAGCGTTGTGATCTCCGCATTAATCGGTACCCATTCAGGGCTCGTCAGTCGCATTAAGGCGATGACGGGAACATTCACTGCGTTGGCCAGATGCATGACCGCAGTTTCAACTGAAATAATTAAGTGGCATCGGCTTAACAGTGCAGGAAGCTGGAAGAAATTCTCGACAGCACTAAACAGTTGTACGCCACCAAGCTGATATTGTGCATGCATTGCCTGTGCCTCTGGCAACTTTTCTGGTACGACGTTGACCACAAATTTGACGCCAGACCACTTTTCAAGTTTTTTCATTTTGATGATTAACTCAAAGATGCGCTCTAATGACCAGGTACGGTCACGTGATTTAGAAAAACTGTTCAGAAAAACGATTTTTTCATCCGCAGAAAATCCCCAGTTTGCAATTTGCTGACTGGCATCATCGTGCCATTGCTGAGGAATCGTCACAAACGGGAACAGATCCGCTGTTGGAATATCTAAATTGAATAACTGATGAAACCACCCAGCATAGATACGACTGATATGGGGAATATCGAGTTTGCCCGCTTGCTGCTCGCGGGTTACTTTGTAGGCCGGAATAAATGCGTTGAGTTTGCTGTAGATATAGTGTTTTCTGATATCCAAGAAGCGAACGCGTTTCTTTTGTCCTACAATAAAACCATCCTTGCTGATGTTGCGGATGAGGTTGACGTAACGATGTCGATTATGAACCGCAAGCGAAACAACGATCGGATACGCTTCTGCCTGCGCCTCTTTGATCGATTGTTCGAACAATGGGGGGTTATATGTTTCGGTATAGACCTTGGCAAACATATCGCAGGAATTGACCCAGTCATACAGCGAATACTTACGTAGATGTTCCCATTGACTCTGATCTGGGGTGCGACGCAACTCATCAATCCACAAATGAATTTTAATATGTGGATAGGCGCGCGAAAATGCGCGGAAGCTGTTCTGCATATACGTAAAGTCACCGAGTGCAAGATGGGCGACAAATAGAATTTTGTCTGCTTTCGCAAGTAAATCTGCTGGTACAAGTTGAATTGTCATAAATTGGGTTGTTTTTCTGGTACCGCGCTATTACTTCTATTTTTTTAATACGTCTACTATTCTTGCGACTGGAATAGCGTCGACCCATTCTCTACGTCGATCAGTCATGACGACGGTGCTGTTATCGTGATCAATTGGAACCCACTCGGGATTCTTTTGGCGCATCAGCGCAATGACGGGGACATGCACCGCATTGGCTAAGTGCATTACCGCCGTTTCTACGGAAATAATCAGATCGCAACGTTTTAAGATCGCTGGCAACTGAAAGAAATTCTCGTTTGCGCTAAATACGTAAGTATTGTTTAACTTGTACTCATTGAATACCATCTTTACGTTTTTTAACTCCTGCGGGACGGCATTGATGATGAAGTGTGTAGTAGCCCATTGCGGCAATGCGCGCATCGCAATCACTAATTCAGCGACATTTTTGAGGGGCCAGCAGCGCTTTTTTGTTTTAGCAAAGGCATTGATAAAGACGATCTTGTCGCCTTGTCTAACGCGCTCGGATGTGATTCCCCAGTCCTGTAACTGTTGCGCCGCATAATCAGTCCACTCGTCAGGAATATGGACAAAAGGGAGGCGGTCTTCAGTCGATACGTTTAGACCGCTTAATTGCAAAAACCAGTCTGCATACACATCAGTAATATGATATCCAGTCTTGGGTGTCTTAAACGGTACGAAAGTCGCATCTAGCCTCTTGTAGGCTGTGATATCCCACGGTGCATACCATCTGGATTTCCCACGGATGCCAACAGTAAAGGCATTTGGTCCGACTTCACGAGCTAGACGGGCATAGATATGTGGTCTCAGCGTTGCCAAAGAAACGATCAAAGGATACTGTTCATTTCGTGCTTCAACAATGGATTCCTGCAACAAGTCAGGGCTATAAGTACGGCGATACACTTTGCGAAAAAAAGGACAATATTCGGCCCAGTCGTAGAGTGAATATTTTTTAAGAAATTCCCATTTCGCAGGCTCTGATGTACGGCGTACTTCATCAATCCAGATATCAATTTGAATGTGTGGATACGCGCGCGCGAATGCGCTGAAAAAATTCTGTAAATAGGTAAAGTCGCCAATCGCTAGATGCGTAATAAACAAAATTTTCTTTGCTTTTTCTAGAGACTGTGCGTGGATGAGTTGCATATAGAGTGCTTATTTTTGAGTAGTGAAAATTGACAATAAAATGTTTTAAGCTGATATGCGGAGAATTCTACGAACCTGCTGAGGTTATGATAAAAACACGAGTACGATGAACTATATGCCAGTCTAGGCGATAAGAGGAAGGTCGTAGAACACGAACTTTGCACCATGAAAATAACAAAAATCTCTGAAAATCTGCGATAAGAATACTATCCTACATGTAAAGATAAGGCAATTTACTGGTCTGACATGACTCATGGCGTTTGCCATTTTTTTGTAAAAAAAATGTGTGTTCCGAAATAAATCGTATCAATGTTAAAGCTTTTGCAGGTGCTTTTTTTAAATTTTAGGTGGTAAAAGTTTATCAATATAAGAGGTTGCTAGCAGGGGCTACACATGATCTGCGCCAAGACACGATATCGTATCGCTTTTACCTTCATCCTTTGAGAATAGAAGTTGAACACTGGTATAATTTCATCGCGCTAATGGTAGGAAACAAAAGATTATATTTGGCTTATAGTTCGTTACTTTTCTCGTCATTTTTTTATGGTTTATTCGGGCACCACGCTACGCAGATTGACGGTTGACCGATGGATAACATGGATGCTGATCAGGTTTGTTACTTTTAAAAAGAGTGCGGGTAATGGCAAGGAATTTTTTGCGCGAGTTTTTTACGTTTTCCATTGCCAAAACTGCCGCTAAAGTCGCTGCAAAAGTCGCTGCAAAAGTCGCAACGTAAATACTTGTTAAAACAACCTGACTTATTAATTGAAGTTGAATAAAAATGATGCAGCAAACCCGAGTATTAATGGAGCGTGCAGCGGGTGAAGCCTTGCCTGAGTGGGAAGTTCTCAACGCCTCGTTTCAGCTTCTCTACATAGCTAAAGGTCAGGATATATTTGCTGCCGACGAGTGGCAACCACATATTTACGTCGTTCGTAGTGGAATCGTTAAGTTGACCTACCTCAGTGAGGACGGTCATGAGTGGATTAAGTCGTTTATTGGCGAAGGGGACTTTTTTGCTTGCCCAAATGTGCTTATTGCCGGGTTGAGGACAGACTATTTCGCCACGGCTGTCGAAGAGTGTGAAATCGAACAAATCGACTCAGTGTCGATGAAGAGATTAACTGATGCTTACCCAGTCTGGCAAAGAGCGATACGTCAATTATTGGAATGGCATATCGTTCGAAAAGATTTGCGCGAACGTGAGCTATTGACAATGTCACCTGAAGCACGATACCAGTCATTTTTAAAAACCTATCCTACGGTGGCAGCGAGAATTCAATTAAAAGATGTAGCGCAATATCTGGGTGTCACTGCCGAAGCACTGAGTCGTATCCGCAAACGACTACAAATGTAAAACTATGTTGTTTGTCGCTTTTTGGACTTTATTCATTAATATCATTGATATAGAATTAAATTGATACGCCCGTTATTTTGCTGTTTACTCATTGCAACTTTTAGTTGATCATCAAATTTCAATATAGCCAGCGCTGACGGCGCTTCGTCACTCAGCGTGAAAATCATTTTATGTGGTGCATTTGAATGGTGCGTGAACCATGAATCGCTTTAAAAGCCTACTGTGTTCCACATTAATCGTCTTATTCTTTCCATGTAGCGCTACATCTGTCTATGCGCTTGAAAAAGTCAGTTTGCAACTGAAGTGGACACATGCCTTTCAGTTTGCTGGCTACTACGCGGCAAAGCAACAAGGTTACTATGAACGCGCAGGGCTCGATGTCGATATCCGTGAAGCTGATCCTACCATTAATGTCAGCGATGAGGTGTCACGAGGGCGCGCGGATTTTGGTGTTGGCACTAGCAGTCTGATTCTCGAACGGGAAGCCGGCAAGCCAGTTGTTGTGATTGCTGTCGTATTTCAACATTCTCCACAGATATTCGTTGCCAAAAATAGTACAGCGTTCCAAAGCATTCATGATCTTAAGGATAAACGGATCATGCTGGAGCCACACTCAGAAGAATTGCTTGCGTATCTCAAGGCGGAGGGCGTTCCCCTCGATAGTATTCACTGGAAAAATCATAGTTTTGACGTGCAAGATCTCATGGCTGGCAAGGCAGATGTGATGTCGGCCTATTCAATTAGCGAACCTTATTTTCTTGATCAGGCACACTATTCATATCAAACTTTTACACCCCGTTCCGCTGGCATTGATTTCTACGGCGATAATTTATTTACCTCCGAAAAGGAAATGGCAGAACATCCTAAACGGGTTCAGGAATTTCGTGATGCAAGTATGCGCGGCTGGGAATATGCGCTCTCGCATAAAGAACAAATTGCCCACTTGATTTTAGAAAAGTACAGCCATAAAGATAGTCGTAATACCCTAGGCTTTTTACGCTTTGAGGCAGATAAGATAACAGATCTGATGCGTAACGATCTTGTCGCAGTGGGTTACATGAATCCAGGTCGTTGGCAACATATTGCGGATACCTATGCCGACCTCGGCATGCTTCCTCAAAACTATTCTCTCGATCATTTTCTGTATGATTACAATCCAGCAGTAAACTATACTCTCGTCAACAGTATCATTGCGATAGCACTGTCGCTGGTCTGTGTTGTAGGCATCGTTACGTTATATATTTTTCGAGTAAATCGACGTCTAGGAAAAACGGTCGCTGATTTAAAGGCGGGGGAGCTTAAACTAAAACTACTGTCGATGGCAATCGAACATAGTCCGACTTCAGTCATCATCACCGGCACTGATACCCGTATTCAGTATGTCAATCCTCAATTTACCAAAGAGACGGGTTATTCAGCCGAAGAAGCGTTTGGTCAACTTCCGAAAATTCTACAATCGGGACTTACTCCTGCTGATACGTATCACGATATGTGGACTCATTTATCAAGGGGTAAATCATGGAAAGGTGAACTGATTAACCGCCGAAAATCTGGTGATGTGTATTGGGAAGAGGCACATATTTCACCAGTAGTCGATGAGAACAATAAGTTGATGCACTATATTGCTGTCAAACTCGACATTACTGAACGTAAGCACGCCAATGAACGCTTGGCTCATTTGGCGCATCATGATGGTCTGACTAATTTACCCAACCGTATTTTGTTTTTTGAACGCGTAGAGCAAGGGCTGGCACTTGCACGAAGAAATCATACGCGGCTAGCATTGATGTTTATTGATCTCGATAAGTTCAAACCAGTCAATGATCAATACGGACATGCCGTTGGTGATGCGATTTTGCAAAAAGCCGCTAAACGTATGCTTGATTGCGTTCGTGAAGCTGATACCGTTGGACGGATCGGAGGTGATGAGTTCATCGCGCTCATGCTCGATATTGGCGATCATAAAAATGCAGAATTGCTAGCAAAGAAAATCTGTCACGCTTTAAGTTTACCTTTTGACGTTGCAGGGCAAAACCACCAATTGTCTGCGAGTATTGGCGTTGCTGTGTACCCAGAACATGGTGAAGATGAAGTCCAGTTGGCAAAAAGTGCTGATCTGGCGATGTATTATGCAAAAGCAAGTGGTCGCAATAACGTTAAAATTTATTACGACAGCATGACGAATCTTTACCATACCTAATTGCGCCAACTCCACGAAACCTGAGCAAAAATAGAGATTACTTATTGATGCTCAAGTTGACTCAGGTCGGAGAGATTATTTGAAAGGAACAGTCCATTGGCGTTATTTTTCAAAGACATACGTGCCTGGCGCAGCACCTAAATCGCTATCTGTGTGCGGTTGCAAGGCTTTAATCTGTTTTTCATCCGAATGTTTTTTCAGCCATTGTTGCCAGTATACCCACCATGATCCTTGTTCTGTTTTTGCTTCGGCTTGCCACGCATCAGGATCGTTATAGGTTTTGTTGCGTATGCTTTCTGGTAAATACTGATAGGTACGATGGGCGTGTCCCGGTTCGGAAACGACACCCGCGTTGTGACCGCCAGATGCGAGGATAAATTCGATTGGCGTATCCGTGAGGACATGAATTTTATACACAGAGCGCCATGGTGATACATGGTCTTTTGCGGTGCCAACGACGAACATTGGTACATGAATATCGTTGAGTGCAATCGCTTTTCCGTGGACTTCGTAATGCCCTTTCGCTAAATCATTATGCAAGAATAAATGCTTCAGGTATTCGCTATGCATCCGATATGGCAGTCGTGTGGTATCACTGTTCCATGACATCAGATCGTTCGGTTCGTTACGTAATCCTAATTGATAATCACGCATGATTTTTGACCAGATTAGATCACGCGAATTGAGGATCTGGAAAGAACCTGACATCTGCTTACCATCCAGATAGCCTTGTTTCCACATCAATGCGTCAAGCATTGCCAGCTGACTTTCGTCGATGAAGAGACCCAGTTCACCCGGTTCGCTAAAATCTGTTTGTGCAGCAAGTAAGGTCACGCTGGCGATCTCAGCAATGGGCTTATGGTCAACGGGAGAGTTCGCATTTTCCCTGGCTATTGCGGCTGCACCGATTGCTAACAAGGTACCGCCAAGGCAATAACCTACGGCGTGGATAGCACGTCCCTTTGTCACGTTGTTGACGACAGAAAGTGCTGCATATAAGCCCTGTTCGACATAATCATCCATACCGAGATTACGATCATCCTTGTCAGGATTTCGCCAAGAAATAATGAAAACCGTATGACCTTGTTCAACCAGAAAGCGCACCATAGAGTTGTGGTGCGATAAATCCAAAATATAATATTTCATGATCCATGAAGGCACGATCAGCAATGGTTCTGCGTAGACTTTGCTGGTTTGCGGTGCGTATTGAATCAGCTCGATCATGTGGTTCCTGAACACTACTTGACCAGGTGTTGTCGCGACGTCGTGCCCAGGCTGATAGCGTGGTTGTTCTATATCCTTGTCATGCTCGGTGTTGTAAGGAAATTCCATTCCCAGATCTTGCAAAAAATGAACAAAACCGGAAGCCAGATTTTTGCCGCCGCTGTTTTTGCTGGCTTCAATGACTTCGGGATTGAGGAAAGGACTGTTTGAAGGCGAAACGACGTCCAGTAACTGTCTGGACATGAAGTTGACGACGTCCTCATGATGTTCCGTCATCCCGCGCACGCCAGACGTTGCTTGTTGCCAGAAATCCTGCGATTGTAAAAACGCTTTACTCATGACGTTGTAGGGCCAATGAGCCCATGCTTGATCAGCAAAGCGGGTATCCGACGCTCTGGGCTGATCATCGACATTGCTAATGTGATCGCTATTAACCCCTGCCGCCTGCAGTATTCTCTCTTTTAAAAAAAGCGGCCAATCAGCAGCTTGTCGTTGTAACAGACCTACTAATTCCATTTGTTTGCCAGGAGAGGTTGCCAGATGCATTGCCCAATCCATCCATGCCAAGCTGATACTTGCCGGCGAGATACCTCCCGTTAACTTGGCGATATGGTTTTGCAAGGCCATATCGAGAGGGTGAATAGGTGATTTTCTCTCGTTTAGATAGGACATCTCTTGAATAGACTGTACCGATCCTGGTTTCACGGGTACGTGCGCTGGTTCAACTGGGTTGTCGCTCATCTGGATTCCTTTAAAGGTAGTCAGGACTTACACAAAAACATATGGGCTCGATGATGGGTTTCGTACTTCTTTCGTTACCATGCTTTGCCGACATAATTTTGCGTCAATCCAAGGTGTTCTTGATTGTTGCAAAATTAATCATGATAGGAATTGATTCTGATCAATTTGATTGTGCATACACAGCAATACACTGTGATGACTATCTTTAGGTACCAATATGAGAAACGTTGATTTCACTCTATCTTACCCTGGCAAAATGGTCTCACAACGAGATGATCGAAGCCATCATCGTAGCGACGAAAAATTGCATTCGCGAGGTAAAAAGTGCTCAAATTCCGTCAAAATAACATTACTTGCAAAAAGTTTGATCTATATTAAACTTTTCACTCTGAGTTTCGGCACCTGCTCGGCAGAGACCTTGCAACAAGCGTGGACGACCGCTTTATCTAGAAATCACACACTTGCTGCGTCGCAATACAAGGAACAATCTGCACAGCATCAGGTCGCTGCCGCAGAAGCGAATTACTTTCCTAAAGTCACGCTTGAGACGGGTTATTTACGCACCGAATATGAGCCCGCTGCAAAGTTGTCCATTCCTAGCTTGCCTTTCTTGCAGGGGGCTGCGTTGCCGTTTGCGCAGGATTCAGCATATTACGGTGGTGTCACTATTTCGGCGCCTGTTTTTACCAGCGGTAAAATTTCTTCAGGTGTCGCTGCTGCTAAAGCCATGGCTGATGCTAGCCTCGCGCACACAAATCTCACCCGTAGCGAGCTCAAACTAGCGATTGCCCAATCCTATATCGCTGTTTTGCGGGCGGAACATGCGGTCGTTGTGGCGACCAGTTACTCCAGCGCGGTCAGTCGACATGCATCTGATGTGCAGGCGTTGTTTGCCCATGGTTACGTTGCTAAACATGATTTGCTGGCGACCCAGGTTGCTCTCGCCAATGCGCAGCAGCTTGGATTGCAGGCAAATAATGCCTTAGAACTTACCCGTGCTGCATATAACCGCTGGATGGGCCGTCCTTATCAGCAACCAGTTGAATTGCAAGATGTGAGCGAAGCGTCTCTTCGAGATAGTGGTATGGATCTGCCTTCTTTGTTGCAGTCGGCCAATGCGCAGCGACCTGAGTTACAAGAATTATCGAAACAAAGTGAGGCGTATCAACAGCAGGCCTCCAGTGTTAGAGCTGGGCATCTGCCGCAAATTGGTGTCAGCGGAGGGTATAGCAAGTTAGAAAATAAATACCTCGCCGAAGATAAAGGCTGGTGGGTCGGTGTGGTCATGAAGTGGAATCTGTTTGATGCCGGATTAGTCCGCCATCAGGCATCCGAATTAGCCGCTAATGCACAGGCTGTTGCCGAAGTAGCACAGGATACACGTGAGCGCATCGCGCTTCAGGTTCGGCAATCTTGGCTTTCGCATCAGGAAGCAAATGCACGCATGCAACTGGTTGATAAAGCGGTTGAGCAGGCCGATGAGAGCCTCGCCCTTGCACGTGAACGGTATCGTTCTGGCCTAGGACCAAACAGCGAAGTGTTGGATGCAGAAGCAAGTCGCTTACAAGCCTGCTCCAACCGTGATAACGCAGTGTATGACCGCGAATTGTCGCGTCTGCAACTCCAGTACGCTGCTGGTTCTCTGTGAGTATTTTCATTTCAACTAAGCAGCAACACGTAGAAAGTCAACATGGAAAACAAAAATAAATTATTAGGTCCTGTGCTCATTGGTGTCGCCGCTGCAGTGATCGGGATTGGTCTGATCTATTATTTTGCCGAGAGCCGGAAACTGCCAGAAGGACTAATTGCCGCTAATGGCCGTATCGAAGGTGATCGTATCGTTGCCGCAGCAAAATATCCAGGCCGTGTTAGCAAAATGTTTGCCAAAGAAGGCGACACCGTGAAAGCTGGTGCGGTTGTGGCTCAATTGGAGGACGAGAGTTTTCAGGCTAAGGTTGAGCAGGCACGACAAGCTCTTGCAGGTGCTGATGCGCAACTGCGTGCCGCAAAAGCAAATCTTGATATTGCCCAAAGAGAGGTGCCGATGGGCGTCAGTGTGGCGGATGCTGGTCTGAGTAAGGCGCAGGCAATGGTGGCCAAGGCAAGTGCTGTTGAGATGCAAGCAAAACTGGATGCACAGCGTAACAAAGAGTTGTTTGAACGTGGCGTTATCGAGCGTCACCGCTATGAACAGGCTGATCTTGCCTGGCAGGTAGCACAGTCCGATGTCAATGCGGCCAAGGAAGCTGCGAATCGTGCTCGGCAGGGGTTGGCACAAGCGGGCCTCGGTAACGATAAGATTAAAGCGAAACAACAAGATGTGGATGCACTCCGGGCACAGCGTGATCGTGCTGCCGCAGCCGTCACTGAAGCCGAGTCCGTGTTGTCTGATCTAGTTATCAAATCGCCAGGTAATGGCGTGGTGTTGACGCGATTACGCGAACCAGGTGAAGTTGTTATGCCGGGCGGGGCTGTGTTAGAGATTGTCGATCTCGATCACTTGTATTTAAAGGTCTATGTACCTGAATCAAAAATAGGACAATTACGCCTGGGGCTGCCAGTCAGAATCTATACCGATGCTCAACCTGATCAATTTTACGATGCCACCGTCAGTACCATATCTTCACGTGCAGAGTTCACACCTAAAGAGGTACAGACAACAGATGAGCGAGTTAAATTAGTTTATGCAGTCAAGTTGGTAATCGCTAAAAATCCTGAACATAAACTGACACCTGGTATACCGGCTGATGCCGTCATTCGCTGGAAAGAAACGACGCTATGGCAAAAGCCACGTTGGAACTGATGCCGGCGCTGACGATGAAATCTGAAGGGACAAGCGGGTTATCTGAGATCAACGTGGTGGCATTGCCACGTCCGGTTGTGGACGTAAAAAATCTCATGAAACGCTATGGCGACAGTGTTGCTATGGACGGCGTATCGTTACAAGTGCATGAGGGCGAAATCTACGGTTTGATTGGGCCTGATGGCGCTGGCAAGAGTAGTTTGCTAAAGGTGATTGCTGGCGTCTTGGCGCAGGATGCAGGCGAATTAAGGGTGTTTGATTGTCTTATTGATTCTGAAAAGTCGAGTGAAATCGTAAAAGATAGAATTGGCCTGATGCCTCAAGGATTGGGGCAGAATCTGTATGGCGATTTATCTGTCGAAGAGAATATTGACTACTTTGGTGGCTTGCGCTTGCTCTCCAGAGAAGAATTAAGTAGTCGCAAAGAAGCTTTATTGCGTAGTACACGGCTGGATCGCTTTCGTGATCGTCCGATGAAAAATTTATCGGGTGGGATGAAGCAGAAACTGGGCTTGGTCTGCACCTTAATTCATGAGCCCAAACTTGTTATTCTGGATGAGCCGACAACAGGTGTTGATCCGGTCTCTCGTCGTGAGTTCTGGAGTATCTTAGCGCGTCTTTTGAAAGAAAAAGGAATTACGGCGCTCGTTTCAACAGCCTATATGGATGAGGCGAGTCGTTTTCATCGGGTCGCCCTGATGAATGCCGGAAAAATCCTGGCCTCGGGAGATCCCGAACAGATTAAAGCACTGGCGGTTGGCACGATTGTCAGCAGTACTTGCAGTGAATCCACCCAGCAGGTAGATGCAGTAAAGCGTTTGTCTCAACGATTTCCGCAGATGGAAGTTCTGGGGCAGGAAATGCGCTTATTTGTGGACGAAGCAGATCCCGTCAAAGCAACGGCGGAAGTCATGGCTTGTCTTGCTGAAATACCGCAACAGCACGTAGATGTCCTTGAGCCTGAGTTAGAAGATGTGTTCATTGCGCTATTAAGACAGAAACACCTCGATCATTCCGACCCAAAAAAACCAGAGACGACCACCGCCGAACGACATCAGAACCAGGGGTTGGCGATAGAGGCTGAGAATTTGAGTCGTACTTTTGGTGACTTTAAAGCCGTTGATGAGGTCAGTTTCAAGGTCCCTCAAGGAGAGATTTTTGGTTTGCTAGGCGCTAATGGCGCGGGGAAAAGTACGGTAATCAAAATGCTTACCGGCATTTTAAGTCAGACATCCGGCAAAGGGCACGTTGCTGGTGCGGACGTGCGTACATCGGGTCGGCAGATCCGTGAACGTATCGGTTATATGTCGCAGGCCTTTTCTTTGTATCTGGATTTGTCGGTGTTGGAAAACATCCGTTTATATGCTGGGATCTATGGTCTGACCCGCAAAGAAACGACCGCACGGATGGACTGGATTCTGGATATGGCAGGACTGCGCCCATTTGGAAAAGTGCTGACAGGTAGTTTGCCAATGGGATTAAGGCAAAGGCTTGCATTAGGTTGTGCATTAATCCACCGACCACAGGTGTTGTTCCTCGATGAGCCAACTTCGGGTGTGGATCCAGTTGGTAGGCGTGCTTTTTGGGAGGTGTTATTTCAATTGTCCCGCGAAGAAAACGTGACAATTTTGGTGACCACCCATTATATGTCTGAAGCCGAACATTGCGACCATATTGCACTCATGTATTCTGGTCGGGTGGTGGCGGATGCCTCTCCGGATAAGCTAAAGGCAGATGTCGAAGCTGAAGCCGGAAAATTAGTCGAGATACAAACCTCAGATCCCCAGGCAGCACTTGATCTGTTGCAGAGTGCTGGCTATAGCAGTGCGGCTTTATTTGGAGCGCAATTACACGTCTTACTGCCTAATCTGGAGAGTGATACGAAGAATATTACAGACTTACTTACACCACTTGGCATGCTCAGACTATCACCCAGAAAATTGTCGATGGAAGACGTTTTTGTCCATATTGTGACGCGCTTGGAAGCGCAAGATATGAAAGATGCGCAAGGAGGACAGTCATGAATTTGCGTCGTATTCGCGTCGTTGCGTATAAAGAGTGGCGCGAAATTATCCGTGATCGCTTATTTTTTTCTTTGGCATTTATTGTTCCGTCTTTATTAATGCTGTTGTTTGGTTACGGCTTATCGCTGGATGTTGAAAACATTCCGTTGGCGATTGTTGACTACGATCAGTCGGTGACTTCACGGGACTATGCGCACCATTTTACGGACTCACGTTATTTTTCGTTTCAGGGTTACGCCCAGCGTGAAAAAGACGTCGAGAAGTTGCTCATTGATAATAGCCTGCGTGCGGTGATTATTATTCCACCACAGTTTGGAGCAGATATTCGTGGTGGCAGATCGGCTGCCGTGCAGACGTGGATTGATGGCACATTTCCATTTCGGGCGCTGACAGCAAAGGGCTATGTCAATGCGATCAATGCGGCGATCAATCTGGATAATCTGGCAGCCTATATATCTTCACTGACTGGCGTGAGCGAAGCGGGCGTCCGCAGTGCTGCACAGCCGGTAAAACTAGAGACCCGGTACTTGTATAACCAGGAAGTTAAAAGTATCTGGTCAATGGCACCTAAGCTGATTATGGTGATTCTGATGTTGTCTCCCCCTTTTCTGACTGCACTTGGCGTGGTGAGGGAAAAGGAGTCTGGGGCAATTTATAACGTGTACTCGTCAACGTTGTCGAGGGGCGAATATCTGATTGGTAAGCTATTACCTTATGTTGGTATTTCGGTCGTGAACGCCTGTGCGTTAGCTGCGTTTGCATTGTTGCTCTTCGGTGCACCGTTCAGAGGTGATCCTCTTTTCTTTTTACTCTCGACAATTTTGTACGTTATCTGCACAACCGGTATCGGTTTGCTGGTGTCGGTCGTGGTCAATACACAGGTAGCGGCGATGGTCGGAACTTCCATCGTTACTGTTGTTCCTGCCGTTTTGTATTCTGGCATGATCATTCCAATTCCCTCATTATCTGCCGCTGCTACCGTGATCGCACATATCTTGCCAGGGATGTATTACGCAGAAATTGTCATTGGAAGTTTTCTGAAAGGGGTTGGATTTACATCACTGTGGATGGACATGCTGATATTGGCTCTCTACGCCACAGTATTGTTCACTGCCGGATTTCTGGCATTTCATAAACGTCCTGATCGCTGAGATCTGAGACTGGATACCGACCATGATTTTTATATTTAACCGCGTTTGGTGGAGTCGCTTGCAGGCAATGACCTGGAAAGAATTATTGCAACTGCTACGCGATCCTATTTTGCTGATATTCGTTATTTATGCATTTACTGCGGATATTTACAACGCCGCATCTGGTGTGTCATTCCAGCTTAACAATGCCGCACTTGTACTGTTCGATATCGACCGAAGCGTTGCCTCGCGGGAATTGGCGGGTCGTTTTATGCCGCCAGAGTTTCGATGGTTAGGTAGTATTAGTAACGCTGCCCAAGGGCAGCGATTATTAGATGATGGCAAAGCGATGGCCGTACTCGATATTCCACCACGCTTTGGTGCCGGATTGTCACGGGGGGAGCAAAAATCAGTTCAATTGCAAATCGATGCATCTAATTCTGTGCAAGGTTTCTTGGCTTCCGTGGATGCAACGCAAATCATTGCACGCTACGGGTTGGAGCAAGCGTTAGTACGCGCAGGCGTTGAGCTTAATACCAGCGGGATTGATGCACCAGCTATCAATAATGCAACACGGGTCTGGTTCAATCCAAACCAGAATGATGCATGGTTTATGGGGATATCGGAGTTACTGAACGTGGTGACTTTGTTTTCGATGTTGTTGCCTGCCGCAGCGATGGTTCGAGAAAAAGAACGCGGAACGATCGAGCAATTACTTGTCTCACCGTTGTCACCTTTGCAGATTATGATACCCAAAGTTATTGCCATGGTTGCGGTGATTTTGGGAGGTATTGCCTTAGGGTTGTTTGGTATTCTGGTGCCAGTCTTTTCTATTCCGGTCGTTGGCAGTCTGGTCTTATTTTTTGTTTTAAGTATCTTATACGTCAGCACTTTGGCGGGCATTGGCATTCTGATTGCAACCGTGACCAATAATATGGCCCAGGCTGGAATGATGGTGATTTTAATTCTGGCACCGATGATGTTTTTGTCCGGTGCGTGGACGCCTCCGGAGGCAATGCCGACCATCATGCGCCTTGGCATGTATGCATCTCCTTTGTATTACTACATTAATGCAAGCTATGGCATTTTGATGAAAGGTGCAGGTGCAATGGTGTTATGGCCTATGTTTTTTGGTATTTTATTGATTGGTGTTCTGGTCAGTACAGCGACGATTTTGAAATTTAAAAAACAATTTGGTTAATGTACCTCAATAAGATACCTCAATAAGATACTTCAATAAGGTACTTCGATAAAGTCCACCATCGAGCACCTCCATGTAACATTTTTCTATGTAATTCTTCTACATCACTTATCTAAATGGGTAGCAACATGGCAGAAAAAAATGCAGTCTTTTCTTTGCAGGGCAAACGCGGTCTGATCGTCGGACTGGCAAACGAACAGAGCATTGCCTACGGCTGTGCTAATGTCATTCACGCAATGGGAGCGCAATTGATAGTTTCCTGTGTTAATCAGAAGGCGGAACCCTATGTCAAACCCTTGGCAGATCAGCTTAACGTGCCATTGGCGATCTGCAATGTGGAGGAAGAGGGGGCATTGGCGGCGTTGGTGGCACAGGCCGTAGCCCATTTTGGACAGTTAGATTTTGTTATTCACTCAATTGCCTGGGCACCCTTGGATGATCTGCACGGTCGTGTGATTGATAGTTCTAGTGCTGGCTTTTTACGTTCGATGAATATCTCCTGTCATTCATTCGCACAATTAGCCAAATTGTGCGAACCACATCTTAGCCACGATGCGAGTCTTATTACGATGACTTACCTTGGTGCGGATGAAGCCGTTGCGCATTATGGTGTAATGGGGCCGGTGAAGGCAGCGTTGGAATCGCTGGTACGATATCTTGCGACGGAGTTGGGCGAGAAGGGCATACGGGTACATGCAATTTCGCCGGGTCCGCTACCAACCCGCGCTGCATCAGGCTTGCTTGAGTTTGACTCGTTGATGGAAAAAGCTATCCAACGCTCTCCGCTCAAACGCCTTGTAACGGTGGAGGAAGTCGGCCAGTTAGCCGCCTTTTTAATTAGTAATGCGTCGTCAGGAATGACGGGGCAGACATTGTATGTGGATGGTGGCTACCACATCGTCAATTAATACTTTGCTGACAGAAATTCCTTCTGACCTATCACGGAGAATACACAATGAACGATCCGGTCTACCCAGTCAATCATGATCAGGCAATGATTTCAAATGTAGTCTACGACGACATTACCATCGGCCAGACCGCCACCCAGACCCGAACGCTGACACAGGCAGATATTCAGGCGTTTGCTTCAATTTCAGGCGATGTCAATCCGGCTCATCTCGATAAAGAGTACGCTGAACATACCTTGTTTCATGGTGTTATCGCCCACGGAATGTGGGGTGGGGCATTAATTTCAACGATTTTGGGCACCCGCTTGCCTGGCCCAGGCACGATTTATCTTGAGCAAAATCTCCATTTCTCCAGACCTGTGCGGATCGGTGATACGTTAACGATCTCGGCGACGGTGATTGCTAAAGAGGATGAAAAAAAACGAGTGACGCTAGATTGTGAGATTGTTAATCAACACGGTGTCAAGGTCGTGTACGGCAATGCACTAGTGATTGCCCCAACTGAGCGCGTGACTCGTCCAAGAACGAGCTTACCAACGATGGCGTTGTTTGATTTGGGTGCGAGGCAAAAAGCGCTTGTTGACAGTGTCAGAGAGTTACCTGCAATCCGCTGTGCGGTGGTGCATCCCTGTGATGTCGATTCATTGCAAGGTGCATTAGATGCCGCAAAAGAGGGGCTGATTATTCCGGTATTAGTTGCGCCTAAAGAAAAATTACTCGCTGTCGCCAGCGCTGCTGATCTAGATCTACGCGGTATAGAAATTATTGATGTGGCCCACAGCCATGCTGCAGCAGATAAAGCGGTTGAATTAGCGGCAGCAGGCCAGGTCGAGGCACTGATGAAAGGCAGTCTGCATACAGATGAACTCATGTCGGCCGTTGTCCATTGCGCCGGTCTAAAGACAAAATTCCGTTTATCACATGTGTTTCACCTCGATGTGCCGATGTACCATAAGGTATTGCTGCTGACTGATGCCGCGCTCAATATTACGCCGACCTTGCTGGAAAAAGCAGATATCTTACAAAACGTGATTGGTCTCGCTCACGCGCTCAACATTTCTCACCCCAAAGTTGCCATCTTATCGGCAGTAGAAACGGTAAATCCTAAAATCGTATCCACCATTGATGCAGCCGCGCTATGCAAAATGGTGCAGCGTCAGCAAATCAAAGGCGCAATTGTTGATGGCCCTCTAGCTTTCGACAACGCTATTTCTGCCGAAGCCGCACGTATTAAAGGAATCGATTCGCCGGTCGCCGGTGATGTCGATATTCTGATGGTACCTGATCTTGAGTCTGGCAATATGCTGGCGAAGCAGTTTGAATATCTCGCCGGTTCCGCCACCTGCGGTGTCGTTTTAGGCGCTCGGGTACCGATTGCGCTGACGAGCCGTTCAGATGGGCCCAGCTCTCGTGTGGCTTCTGCCGCGTTGGTGAAGCTGTTAGCACATGAATACAGAAAGAATGCACTATGAAAGAGCGCGCGATTCTTGCGGTGAACGCAGGCTCGTCATCGATAAAATTTGCTTTATATCCAGTGCATCATGCATTAGTTGATGCGGCAGACTTATCAGGTGTCGTGGAGGGGTTAGAACCAGGTGGACATCCCTCCATCTCCATGGATCTCCTCGGTAAAAAACAGGTATTTCCATTAGTTGGAGATGCGACAGATGAAACTGATCGGTTTGCTTTGGCATTGAGCAGTCTGCGTTTGTTACTGGAACAGCATAGTGCCTCAATGAAAGTTATTGCTGTGGCGCACAGGATTGTCCACGGTGGTGATCGCTATGCACAATCGGTGATTATTGATGCGACTGCTTTAACTTATCTAGAAAGTCTTAATCCATTAGCGCCTTTGCATCAGCCACATAATCTTGAAGGGGTCGTGGCGTTTCAAAAGGCGTATCCTGATTTGCCACAAATCGCTTGTTTCGATACCGGATTTCATGCCAACTTGCCGCTCAACGAGCGTACCGTGGCTTTGCCGCGGGAATTACGTGAAAGCGGGATTCGTCGTTATGGCTTCCATGGATTATCCTACCGCTATGTCGCTGGGCGTCTCATGCAACGATCGGAACAGGCCAAACGTCGCGTGATTATGGCGCATTTAGGTAATGGCGCCAGCGCTTGCGCCATGTTCAACGGTGAGAGTATTGCAACTACTATGGGATTTTCAGCCTTAGATGGTTTAATGATGGGAACGCGTTGCGGTGCACTTGATCCAGGAATTATCCTGCATTTACTTCAGGCTGGTTGGGATGCCAAACGGATCGAGAAAACGCTGTATAAAGAGTCTGGATTGCTCGGCGTTTCTGGTATTTCGGCAGATATGCGCACATTGCGTCAAAATCAGGAACCGCAAGCGAAGGCTGCAATTGATTTGTTCACGTATCGGGTGATCAGAGAGTCTGGTGCTTTAGTTGCCTGTCTCAATGGTGTCGACGCATTGGCGTTTACCGGTGGCATCGGTGAGCATGATGCGCAGTTACGCCAAGATGTCGTCAACGGATTGACTTATCTTGGTTTGAAAATCGACCCTCAGAAAAACATGAGCGCGCGAGGTGACGCGATTGCATCGATCCATGCAGCGGATAGTCAGCAAGAAATCTGGGTGATTCCGACAGATGAAGGACGTATTGCCGCAATGGATGCTGCGGCCTTGTTATCTGTCGCCATCACGCTAAACCGAGATTGACCTGCTCTGACATATTGGTAGCGCGAACCTGTATTTTGACGGGGCGCGAGACCCTCGTGGTGGTTTCATGCTAAATTTCTGGGGGGCATTGTTTGTAATTCGTAGGCTGACAGGCGATGTTCCCGCTTCGCTATGTGGTTTTCATTTTATTGATGAGTCAGAAATGTCACCGGAAAATGATTGGTTCTCAATGAGAAATTTACTTGGATTCGTATTGACGTTAATCCCGCTTCTTCACCTACAAGGGGTGCTCGCAGCCCCAGCCACGGTAACTACTGTCCGCTCCGGCGCGACGGTGTTTAACCTGATGTGTGCAGAATGTCATGTGACAGGAATCAGCGGTGCCCCGAAAATCAGCGACAAGTCAGCATGGACGCTTCGTTTGAAACAACCCCCAGATACTCTGATTGAGCATGCATTACATGGTTACAAACAAATGCCAGCCAGAGGCTCTTGCAGTAGCTGCAGTGATGCAGAGATCAAAGCGGCAGTGGCGTATATGATCGAGCGGACGAAGTAACTGATAACTGGTCCAATTTTCTATTTTAAGGAGACCAGCGACACCTAAATTGTATCGCTGGTACCGTTCGTCTGTTGATCAGAGTGCTTTTACGGACTTCACAATGCTCTCTTTTGCATCGCCGACCGACGCTTGAACTTTCCCTACATTTTTTTGAATGTTACCCTTCAATTCCAGTTCCTTATCACCAGCGACTTTACCAACAACTTCCTTGACCTTACCTTTGGCTTCTTCAACTCTTCCTTTTACCTGATCCTTGTTAATGCTCATGGCTAACTCCTTCATTATTTAGTTGATGTGGACAACAGCCACATACATTCAATGTAAGCCAAGTCACATCGGGCTTCTGTTGGTTAGCATACATTTAGCTGAAGTTATACGTTCCAAAAAAATTGACATAGGCGTTCGTTGTGCTATCGATCGTTGCTCTTCACGAGGTAATTCGCCATTGTGAGCCGGTGGATGAGCGGGTGAAGCTTCAACTCTCGTCGTAGACTTTCTGTTTGGAAGATAAAAAGGGAAGTCATTGTTGACGTCCCTTTTTATCAGGTGATGTGATCAGTAGGTGTATTTCACTTCTGCATACGCAGTTCGTTGTGAGAATGGATGGTAGAGATAATATTTCTCATTGTTGAGATTATCGATCCCTGCAGAGACACTCCATTGACGGTTAACCTGATAGTGAACACGCACATCTGTCACAAAGAAGCTTTCGAAGCCTTGATAGGTGCCAGGATTGATGTCAGTGTTATCAACAGTCGCATACTGACGGCCGGTATAACGTCCCGCTAAGGTATAAGCCCATTTTGTGTCAGGACGGTAAGTTGCCACTAGCGTTGCGCGCCAGTCTGGGATATATGGGGTATGTTTGCCAATAGATGTGGCGCCGGCAATTGTCGGCACATAAGAGCTGTTGGCCAGAATCAACGCATCAACGAACGTGAGACTGCCCGATAATTGCAAGCCAGAGATAAACGCATTGTCTTTTTCTGCAACGAGTTCGATTCCGCGTTGACGGGTTTTATCGATGTTTTGAGTGAAAGAGACCGGCGTTGCATAGCCAGTAATAGTAGAGGTTTGCGAAATTAACGCGTCTGACACGAGTTCTCCAAACACTGAGACTCGGACACGGCTTTCTTTGGTTTTGCGTTCGAAAGCAAACTCAGTCGACGTAACGTCTTCAGGTTTGAGGTAAGGGTTGGCTTGTGTGTAGGTTGTTCCAGTTTGTACGTTTTGGTACAACTCGCCCACGGTAGGGAAGCGCAATGCGCGGCCGACAGAGCCGGTGATTTGCCAGAGATCATTTGCTTTCCAGGCCAGCGTTGCCTTTGGTGAGAAGCCGTTATGCGCTACGCTTGGTTGATTGACTGGGAAGCCAGTGCCGTTACTCGCAATCGCATAGTTGTAGCCATTTAGCGCCTTCCACTGCTCATAGCGTCCCCCCAGTGTCGCCAATAGCGTTGGGCTAATGTGCCATTCATCTTGTAACCAAAGCGCCTTCGTTTGCGTTTTTCCCAGCGAATTCGTATAGACAGCACCAGTACTGCCATTGAGCCAATCGGTGGTGTTATAGGTCGGGCTGACTAATTTAAATTGATCTGCGTGAATACCAAAACTTAGAATATGTTGACTCTGATTGGCGTCTGGGCGATAGCTCGCTTTCGCGTCGACCGTCGTCCAGCCAGTGCCACTAGCGTCAGTAATACGACCTGCGCCTGTTATCATCGCTGTTGGATAAATGCCAGTGGATGAGCGGGTTAAGTCTGTCGTGTAGCGGACATTGCTGACCACCGCATTCCAATCCCATGTACCATTATTTTTACTATCGAGCGCCAGACTTTGTATCCAGTGTTCTTGCTGTGTGTTGTTGCTGGAAAACTGGCCGGCAATGCTCGATGCGCTGTAACTATAGCCACCGATATTCACGTTGCCATTAGCGGCTCCATAGTAAGGTGTCGCAAGCACACCACTTGTATTGTTGAGATACGTCGTCACTTGTGTTTTGGCAGAATTTTGCCAGAAGCCAAGCATGTAGCTTAAGCTCGTTTGTGGAGTCAAGTCATAAGCCAGTTTGACTTTAGCGGTATCCTGAATGGTATGCGCGATATTGCCAGCACTGATTACCTCAATAGCACCGCCAGTACGGTTGAAATCTGAGATCGCACCAGTGATGACAGGTAAGGCACCTGTTGCTGTTTTGGTTGATTGTGAGATCGTACCAAACGTGATTGGCTGACCGAAACTATCAAGATGGTTTGCGCTGATAAACCAAGAGAACGCACCTTGCCGATTGCCGATTGTGGCATTCAAGTCGCCTGATTTATAACTTTTTCTGGTGTTGTACAGATCAAAATTTTGTTTCGATACATTCACTTTTACCGTCGCTTCAAATTGCTTTGGCATACGGGTATTGAGTTGAATCACTGCGCCGTAGGAATTACCCGCGTAGGCAGCGGAGAAGGGGCCATACATCACGTCGATGCTATCGATTTCTTCAGGCGACACCATAAACCATTGTGGAGAACCGTTGCCGTTATTGTTATTGACTAAGGTCGACAAAAGAACACCATCGGCAAAAACGAGTGTCCTAGCACTTGCATTGACGCCTGTGGTGCGGGAAGTGACTGGTTCATTCGTATCGCCATTGAAGCGCTTACGCACCATAACGCTCGGAAAATATTTCAGCGCATCTTCGATATTCATGACGTTGGTGGTGTCGCTGAGTTCCTTTACAGTGACTGTTTCGATGGTCGCTGGCGTATTCACTGGACCGCTATAGTTTGTGCTGCCAGTAACGACAACAGTATGTGTGTCTGGTTCTGCATTATCGATGTCTTGAGCCATCGTTGTTGATGCAAGACTTGCCATCACTGCGATCACTATGGGACGTAATGCTGTCGTAAATGCTCCGGGTTGATGAGCAGATGTGTTAGCAGAGCTAGGGATGATTTTTTTCATATTTCAAATTAAAGCAAATAATAATGGCGACACTGTCGTTAACTCCTGGTCATAGGCATGAGCAGGAAGGTCTTGTCTAAAAAGTGTGAAGCGGTTCAGTGAGCAGACTGCCGGGCGATCTTTTTCAGGATCAGTCCTTAAGAGGTTTGTCTGATTGAAATCGATATTGGTGGCGCACGGGGTTGAGCAGGTGACCACGCAAACAGAGGAAGGGAGGATTGATAGAATGCAGTCGGATAATGAAAATGCGCTCTGACGAGCGGCGCGACTATCGTTGCCGAAATAGGGAGCGCAAATGAACCGGCATGGGTAAAACAATAGTGGCAATGCGTGAAATGCAGCGGCGTTTTTCTAGGGAAGTCAGTTGTTGGCTGACTCAATGGTGAGAGCCGATTCGCAATCTTGCTGCTACTATTTTTGCTTGTACTGCAGATGGCATCTGCATCCGTAACGGCATCACTGAGTATGACACCCGAAATCGCCGGCGCCAGCTGCAGCATCAGCATGGCCAGAATGGCGATGCTGATGGTTAGTTGGCGTATCAATGCAATGGTGCGCATAGGATGATTGGAGGATGAGTAAGTGACGGTGCTTGCTTTTTTTTAGAACGACACCTTCATACCCGCAGATGCCGTGTATCGTGGTGCTAATTGAACACCCCGCACGTTTTGATACAACGGTACCTGTACGAATGCATACAGCGACACCTTATCTGTCACAGCGGTGATAATGCCGGGACTAACATACGCCAGCGTGCCTCCGGTGCTGTTGGTATCAGCGTTAGCTCCCGTATCATGTTTGACATACTTTGCGTTCAATTGCAGCATCGGTTTGATGTTCTCAAAACCGTTATAGCGTAAGCCGCTATTCAGATTAATGCCCGTGCCGGGTTTGTACTGATCGCTGGAGTTCAGTGCAGTCTGCACGATCGTCTGGGCGAAGTAAGACCAGTTATCGTTCAACATGTCGGCATAAAACACGCCCAGAATCAGATCCGTTGAGCCTGTACCAGGTTGTAATCCGCGGTCAATTAGTGCTGAACCTGGGTTCGTCGTATCGGTTGAAGTGCCGGTTAAAGTATGGCTGCCGGTCGGTAATTTGGTGCCAAACAGAACGCCAAATTTGTGTTCTTCATCAAAACCAGCGTAACGACCGATGACCTTGATGTCACCGATGTTGGAAGTGGAAGAGTTATATTGACCGCCATCGGCACCAGCAGTTGAGCCGTCGGACGCTGTCCCTAAGGTACTGTGATCGCGTTTGATATAGGGCACAACGAGATTGATGCCCCAGTTACCGCCGCTGCTGTAATCGAGTCCCACAGTCACGTAATTATTCTTCGTGAATTTCTCGACTTCTTGTGGTCCTGTGCTGGTTTGCATCTGACTGGCCGCCGTAGGGCCGATGGTGCTTGTACCCGAGCGCAGTTGATTTTGGTTTAAATAGTCGTAGCGTACATCAAGCTTAAATCCTGCCTGACCTGCGGTACTTAAACCATCCCAGTCAGAACTCAAGGTGTAACCACAACTCGCACAAGCGTGTGCAAAAGCTGGGCATAAGAGGGCAATACTGGTAGCCAGTAAGCGGATTTTTTTGATATTCATGGTGAGCTTCATTCAACTTCAATTAGAAATCTGAGCTTCTAGCAATGACTCATGCTCAGTTCGCTCAGATTGTTCAGATTGCCTAGTGTTGATGCATGTGTTCATGGTCATTGACTGGGACGATGTCCATGCTAGGCGCCGGATATTTTAGACTTCCTTTACCTTGACCTTCTTGCGGAATCTCTACCCATTCGAGGCTACCTTTTTCGCATTGTTGCGATACCTTAAAGTACAACTTACCTGGTGTGTCTGGCAGTTTGACCTGAATGGAGAATTCATCGTAATAAGCGTCTGGCAGTGGGCCACCAGTCCAGGTTACTTCGCGTACATCGCTGCTGATCGTTTTGCCATGCGAGGTGTAGGGCGTTGTCAGCGGTGCGATGTTGGTGGTGAGTTGCCAGCCAGCTTTTGGCATTGGCTTTGTACCCGAGACGCTGACGGGGATACTGATTTTAATGACATTGGTTGCACTGCCGTCGCAACCATGGCCGACTTTAAAAGTTAGTTTTTGATACGCACCTGCGCTTGCGGATGGCTGATCGATGGTGATATGCGCTGCTGCAATCTGCATAGAGAAAATACCTGTGACGATCAAGGCAAGTCGAGTGATCTGAGAAATTGTTTTCATCATAATGTCCGTGAGTAGATTGTTTTGAGTGAAACAAAGAGGGGGTAAAGAATTAATGCTGATGCTCTGGCATTGCGGATGGTGTTCCCATTTGTGTCAGCGGTTTTACTGTTGCATTGACCATCAGGGTTTCGCGCTTTTTGTCTTTGTTCTCAAACACCAGCGTCAACGGAATGACGTCGCCCACTTTTGCCTGGGCGTTTAGACCCATGAGCATGATGTGATAACCACCAGGTTTCAATTCAACTGCCTTGTTCGCCGTTAAATTCAGGCCATCTGCCTCACGCATTCTCATGACGTTGTCGACCATTTCCATCTTGTGCAATTGCGCCATGGAAGCTGCACTTGAGCGAATCTCAACCAAGTGTGTATCTTGCGTTGATGTTAATTGCATAAAAGCGCCGGTCGCCTTTTGTTGCGGTACGGTGGCGCGTACCCATGCGTCACTGATTTTCACTTCTGCTTGTGCGGTAAAGCTTGAAACGGTCAGCAGGCTTGCCAATAAGAGCTGGTTGATGTTGTTCATAGTTGATGTCCTTCATGTGTTTAAGATTGCATTAAAGTACGGAGATCGGCGATGCATTGTTCTGTGGCCAGTTCGTGTTTAAACGCGAGCCGTAGTTCGTTTGTCATGCCATCGACGTAAGTGATGGCCGTGTGACCCATGGCGTGGTCAGATTCGCTGATACGTATTCTTCAGAACGCTTCGGGACGTTATTAAAAGAATGCATCACCAACGATTCAATGGCATTAGCTCTACTGGTGGCTATGCCGTGAAACGACAAACTGCGGGCGTTGTGTGTAGTTACGCTGACAAGTAACGATGTTACTCAGGCAGAGGCAGGTGGTGCACGTGCATGGGAGCTGGCCCATGAAAATAGCGGAGAAGGGGAGTGATAAAACAGAGAAGGATAAGCATCATGCCCACTGAGCACTATGAGTGGCTCAGTATCGGGGACCGGCAGCACTGGGTTGCCAGCTTGATTAACGCAGCATTGGCAATGTTTCAGATGATGCAAGGCAGACTGAAGAGGATCTTGCACTGATTGATCTTGTTGCTTGGATAATGAGGTTACCTGACCTGATACTGGGCTTGCTGCTTGTGTTGAACAAATTTCAGCAAAACCCAGAGCGCTAGCAGAACCAGATTTAGCGTCCATCATCGTGAGCGCGTGAGAAACGGAAGGCGCAAGAGCATTGACCAGTATCGCAAAACATGCGATCCAGATATGCCATTGGCGAACGTTTAAAAAGTTTCTCATCCAGTTATTATAACGAAGACTCGTCATAAAGACTTGGATCTGTATCAATTTAAGTGCTGTTGATACAAGTTTGCGTAAGAGAAATAAGTCAACGAACAGGGGCTGACAGGGGCCGACTAGGTAGCTTTGATTTGTTCAGTTGCCTGCAATAGGCATTTTGATAACTTGTCGAAATGCAACAGCGCTGCTTGCGTTAATTCAATTTGTTTGCGTCTCGTGTCTTCTGTATCCGTGAGCATAATCCATCCTTTTTCACGCATGGACTTGAGCCGACTATGCAGCATCGCTGGCGACCCTAGCTCACTTTTTGCCATCATGTCACGGACAGACAGACGTTCCTCTGTTTGTCGGGTTCTGGCGACAAGTTCCAGAATTTTTTCTTCCAAGGGGTCAAGTGACGGTAGGGACGGCAAGCCTCTCAGGGTTTCTGCGAGTTGCAGAAACCGCAGATAGATATCAGCAGGTCTTGAAGTCTTTTTCATGTTGGATCAGGGCAACCGACATTGAATGAATTGCGCCTATTATAACGCTCTACCATCTAACACAGAATACTGTACGTCGTTCACATCATACACCTGCTCAATGTCCCAATTTCGTCTTAATGTCGCCATGGTGGCGGCAACCATTGTTTTATTCCTCATGACGCTTTCCCTGAATGAAATGATCTTTACACGCCTTGAATTTGCGCGGGGTATTAACTGGATTTATCTACCTGCTGGGGTGAGATTGCTAAGTACGCTACTCTTTGGCGGTGCTGGCGCGGTCGGTCTATTGATTGTGTCTTGGCTGGTCTGTTTTTTTTATTTTTTCCCCGATGACTATGTGCGGTCGTTCATGGGGGGAATTCTCGCTGCCGCCGCACCTTATCTCGTTTATCGTCTCGCTGAATATTTTTTTGGTTTGCATGCCTCCTTAGCAAATTTGACGCCAAAACGCCTATTGATCTGTATCCTTGGTTATGCATTTGCAAGCCCATTCTTTCATCACATCTGGTTTTTTGTGCACGGGGACACGCAGGATTTCTTTTCTGACTTCTTTGTCATGTTTGTCGGCGATTTGTTCGGTAGTCTGATCGTTGTGTATGCGATTAAAGGACTATTGTCCGTGCACAGAACCCATTTTGCGAGGTAGTCCTAGTCCAATTCTAGAGGCTTGTTTATCTTCGGCATGATTGACATCAAGCGCACATCAAATTTTAAATTTAACGCTATGAAATAAATAACGATATGGTTATCATAGCAATCAATGCATTGTTAAATTTTTAAAATTCAACTTGATGATGAGCATCGTGGCATGAAAAGAAACTCTGTTAATCTGACCTGGATTGTCGTATCTGGAGCGATATTACTTCTTTGCACTCAGCACTTCGGTAGTCAATATCATTATTTCGGTTTCGGAAAAGCCATGCCTGATGCGTATGAAGCTATTCTTACCTGCGGTAGTGATTTGTCTGGTTCATACCCAGCGGCGAGTCGTATTACGTCTTGTTTTTCTGGCGGGGGTATTAACTCGGATACCGTTTTTGAGATTAAGAACGGCGATGAGTATGGCTTGTATGCGGCAGTGAATGTTGAACAGCTTGGGAAAAGAGGTGTGGATGGATATAGTCTGCACATTCCCTTAAAGAGGGATTTTTCTATCCGCGCACAAAATGCCAGTTCTGACCTTATTCTCAATGTCAAGGTCGTAGACTTAATGGGACAGGTGAAATTTCAGCAGAGTGCTGCTAAATATGGTTTGATTCAAATTCAACATTAATTAATTAATTAATTAATTAATTGATTGATTGATTGATTGATTGATTGATTGATTGATTGATTGATTGATTGATTGATTGATTGATTGATTGATTGATTGATGGGGCGCGCCTTATTTTTTTCTCACCCCAGAGCATTATCTATAACACCGCGTGCATCTTATGGCTACGCATCATCGCCGCCAGCATCTGATTTTTTAATGTCTTGATCAATGCCGCTTCGTCATCTGGTACACCTTCCTCCGCAACAATGGCGCGGTCAGCATAAATAAATCCCAGCGGTTTTTTCAGTATTGTCAAAGGCAAAATCATCAAGCTGCCTGTATCCGGTAATAGCGCTTGATGCCACCCTGGGAGAAGGTTGCGGATCTTGGGGGCCATTGCATCAGAGATCATGACATCAACGTTATTATTCATCGCTAAGTGAAATAAATCTGCTTCATATTTACCCGCAAAATGAAACCCTCTTTGGATCGTCAGATAGTCTTCGCCGACAGAAGTGCGCGACAGGTAGTCTCCTGTTGTTGGATCGCGTAAACAAATCGTGGCAAAGCGAAAGCCCATGCTGGTATAGAGCGTTTCGAGAATGAGCATCGTCAGGTCACTGATGCGCACCTCCTCTGCTGCTAGCATTTGGGTTACATCCTGTACGCCTGCCAGAAGTAGCTTATGCGCATTAAAGGGCTTGCCGCTCAGATGCTTTGCAGGGGTAAACGGTGCTGCGAGCGCTGCGGTTGTCGTCATAAATTCGCTGGCGATGTCTACATTATGACTGGTCTCATCCGACTGGGAATAATCGTTGGAAAGGGTGATATTCATCGTTTTCGCCAATTGTCTTGTTTCAGCTTCTACTTTTAGCAGCATGGCATCCAGCGCTTTTTGATCAATATCGAGTACTTTGCGATATTTTTTCAGAATCTTGTCGACCTGATCTGTGGCGCTATGGTTTCCTACCATGATCAATTTTGCTAAGGTATCACTGAAGCTGGCAACGTGTTTGAGCCAGTCCACACGAAGAGATGGTTTGTTGATGGCATCAAACTCGACTACACCGATGGACCGGATAATGCTTTCTGGGATACTCCATGCGCGCAAGACAATTTCGTTGAGGCGTTCGAAACTGCAGCCTAATAAACGTTCCGCCGCCTCACTGGGTGTTGTGTTTGTCGTTTCAGATAATTGTTTGATTTGCATATACAACGAATGGTCGAAAGAGGCGACCAGAACGCTGCCAATATTTTTAAATAACGCGGCGACCGCGGCTTCTTCGCTAAACTGAAAATGACCTCGTTGCGACATCTCCCGTCCGATAATGCTGGCGCATAAAGATTGGACTAATTCTCGCCGGACGCTAACTGCCTGTGCTTTGTCATTAAAAAAATCAATCAGGAGCATGGCCATCGCACTGGTTTTGACCGTATTAAAGCCCAATAAAAAAATAGAATGTGAAATCGTTGTAATCGCGGCGCTGGAACTGCGGCGATATTGCACTGAATTAGACAGACTTAAAATTTTTTGGGTCAGACCGACATCGGAGAGGACGAAGTGCGCCAGTCGGGCAACGGAATCTTCATCAGAAGAAGTAATCTCTATTACCTTAGCGATCGCAACACCGAGCGTGGGTAAGGCGCTCTCTTCATTAATCTTCCGCAGAAGGCGCTCCAACTGAAAGCTGGGCATCGTAACTGGAGGGACTGCTGTGTCTGTCTGTCGCATAATTTGTGCTTTTTCACCCAATGATGGTCATTCAACGTGTCGATGCGTTACTGATGCTGAATGGTTGTTTACCTTGCAGCCTTACCAGGTACCGCTCTTACTAGACACGGCGGTGCAGAAAGCTTAATGATATAAAAATTATAGCGATGAGTTTTTGAAAACGCAACCAAAAATAAATATTGGTGCAATTGAGGAAAAAAAGGGGGGGATGGTCAGGCTAACTGGGTTTTTACTTTAGTCAGCCTGACGCTGAGAATGCAATACTGATTACATCAAAATAATGTCGTATTGTTCCTGATGGAAGACGTTCTCAACTTGTAGTGAAATTGGCTTGCCGATGAAGTCGCCGAGCATCGTGAGGTGCTGTGATTCTTCTTCTAGGAACATATCAACCACGATCTGTGATGCCATGATACGGAATTCACGCGGGTTAAACTGTTTTGCTTCGCGCAGTAGTTCCCGCAGAATTTCATAGCAAATAGTGCGCGCTGTTTTTACCTGGCCTTTACCTGAACAGGCAGGGCAGGTTTCGCACAGAATATGAGCGAGTGATTCGCGGGTACGTTTGCGTGTGACTTCAACTAAACCCAAAGCTGAAAAGCCAGACACTGAGAGTTTAGTGCGGTCGCGTGACAAGGCTTTATTTAATTCTGCTAAGACAGCGGCCTGATGCTCTTCGTTCTCCATATCGATGAGATCGAGAATGATGATGCCGCCCAGATTGCGCAGGCGGAGCTGACGGGCAATAGCGTGTGCAGCCTCCAGATTGGTTTTAAAGATCGTATCGTCAAAGTTACGTCCGGCGACAAAACTGCCTGTATTGACGTCGATCGTGGTCATTGCTTCGGTCTGATCAATGATCAGATAACCACCGGATTTGAGATCAACCCGTCGGCCTAACGCACGCTCTATCTCTTCTTCGACACCATACAGATCAAAAAGTGGACGCTCACCGGTATAGTGGGATAGCTTAGGAATGACCGACGGCATATAGCGCGTCGCAAATTCTTGCAGCATTAAAAAATTCTCTCTGGAGTCAACCTGGATACTGTCAGTTTCTTCATTGACGAAGTCGCGTAGCACGCGCTGCGCTAGGTTCAAATCCTGATAGAGGAGGCTGGTCGGCGGTTGCGTCTTGGCGAGTTGCGTGATGGTTGACCAAGTACGACGTAAATAATCTACGTCCGCTTTCAGATCTTCGTCAGAAGCATCTTCAGCCATTGTACGTACAATGAAGCCACCTTTTTCATCCGGCTGTTGCAGACTTTGTACCTTGTTACGCAGGGCTTCACGTTCCTGTTCGTTCTCGATTTTTTGAGAAATACCGATGTGTGAATCTTGCGGCAGATAGACCAACATGCGACCAGCGATCGAAATCTGCGTGGATAATCGCGCTCCTTTGGTACCGATGGGATCTTTAATAACCTGCACAGTCACCGCCTGGCCATCGTAAAGTAATTTTTCGATGGGCGTCAGCGGTGTCGCAGAATTACTATCCGGTAGGCGGGCATCCCAGATATCGGCAATGTGCAAGAACGCGGCACGTTCTAAGCCAATATCAATAAACGCTGATTGCATTCCTGGTAGAACCCGGACTACCTTTCCGAGATAAATGTTACCGACCAAGCCGCGGGATAAGGTCCGCTCAATGTGCAATTCTTGTACCGCACCCTGAAAAATTAGGGCTACGCGGGTTTCTTGCGGTGTGATGTTGATGAGGAGGTTTTCGCTCATGAAATTCAGATGTTAAGGGATAAAAATTCCAGACTGACGTAACACTTTGCAAGTCTCAAATAACGGTAATCCCATGATGCCAGAATAACTGCCATTGATGTTGGAAATAAAGCGCGCCGCAACACCTTGAACCCCATATCCACCTGCCTTGTCGTAGGGTTCGGTAGTCTGACAATAGGCCAAAATTTGCGCTTCTGTCAGCGGCGCAAAACTGACCTCTGAGGTATGAGTGACTGTGTCAAGACCGTGCATATGCTGAACCGCGATGTTTGTCAGCACGTGATGGGTGTTCCCTGCAAGCTGCGTTAACATCGCTACGGCTTCTTCTTGATTTGTTGGTTTTCCGAGTATTTTTTGATTAATTACCACAGTGGTATCGGACGCCAGAATGGGTCTTGGTTGGAGCTTTCGCAACTGCATCACTTTCCAGGCCATGGCTGCTTTTTCCTGTGTGACACGGCTGACATAGTCATATGGAAGTTCACCTGGCAACACAACCTCGGTTACATCTGGGCCGCGAGGTGGTGCATCGCGTAGCAACAACAGATCGTATTCGATACCAATCTGATTTAACAGTTCGCGGCGTCGTGGACTTTTTGAAGCGAGATAGATTTTATTTTCGTGCAGCATACTGGTCTGTCATGAAGAGATTAAACACGATGATACGGATGGTTCTGGGTGATTGTCCAGGCGCGATAAAGTTGTTCTGCGAGGATAACTCTCACCATGCCGTGTGGCAGAGTCAGACTAGAGATCCGGATCAGGCCATCGGCATTGGCTTTGAATCCAGCATCGAGCCCATCGGCACCGCCGATGACAAACACGACATCACGACCATCTTGTTGCCAGTTGCTGAGGTTTTGGGACAGCGCAACGCTAGTCCAGTCTTTGCCTCGTTCATCTAAGGCGATGACGCGGGCATTTTTGGGGATAACAGCCTCAATCTTAGCGCGTTCTAACGCCATGACCGTTTCTGCTGTTTTGCTGCCAGAACGCTCGATGGGTTTTATTTCTTTGAGATGAATACGTATTTCTGGAGGCATGCGTTTTGCATATTCCTGAAACGCAGTTTCAATCCATTCAGGCATCTTGTGCCCGACAGCGGCGATGATGAGTTGCATGTTATTGCTTTTGATGAAAACGTAAAAAGGGAATCTGTCATTGAGGCTAGCACAAGTGATATAACAGCACTCAAGCAAATGGCTGCACGAGGCAGCCATTGTTTGCTTCTGAATAAGTGTTTATTCAGCTGTTTTTTTACGCGCCGGACGTTTGGCTGCTGCTTGTTTGGCTGAGGCGACTGCTGTTTTGGTCGCTGCGACTTTAATCCGGCCACCGGTTGGGATTTTTGCAGGTTTTACTGCACTGCCGTCAGCTGCCTTACGGGCTGCTGGCTTACGTGCTGGTTTTGCTTCGCCGTCAGCCGCTTTTGTTGCACGTGGCTTACGGGCTGGTTTCTTCTCATCATCGAGGGTTGTTTGAATCGCCATCATGTCGTGCGTAACTTCCAGCGGCGCTGCTTTACCAGTTGTTTTACGCGGAGCACGTTTTGGCTTGTCTGCATCGTCAGATTCAGCAGTCACACGTTTTACTGTACGTTTTTCTGCGCCGAGTTTGACAGGCTTATCGCCCCATAACTCTTCCAGACGGTAATAAGCGCGGATCGCTGGTTGCATAATATGAACTACCATGTCGCCCAAATCGACCAATACCCATTCACCAGTCGTTTCACCTTCAACGCTGATGACTGCGCCGCCATTTTCTTTCACTTTGTCGCGTACGGATGCTGCTAACGCTTTGGTCTGGCGATTGGATGTGCCGGATGCCACTAATACGCGGTCAAATAAGCTCGTCAGATGGGTTGTGTCGAATAACTGTATATCCTGTCCTTTGACGTCTTCTAATGCATCAACGACTAAGGCTTGTAATTTTTTAATATCCATTTTTTTAATAAATTGAATGTTGTTGTATGTAGTCTAGCACCTTGTGGGGGACTAGCAATCTCATTGTCGGGTTATGCTGTTTTAATTCGGTGCGCAGTTGGGTTGCGGACACATCGACTGCCAAATCAGTTTCTATCGTCGTTCTGCCAAATGGCTGACGGCGCATTTCTTCTGCATTGCTCAGTCGTTCATGCCATTCTTTGGCAACTTCCCGTGACGCTATGTTCAAACTATATCCGGGACGTGCCGCAACACATAAATTGGCAACCTCGAATAAATCACGCCATTGATACCACGTATGCAAATTTAGCAGCTGGTCTGCACCCATCGCAAAAATCAGCGATGTGTCTGGGCCAAGTGCTGCACGTAACTGCCTGAGCGTATCGACGGTGTAACTGCTCTGCTGTTGTTCTGCGCGCTGGATTTCTTGCTCATCGATGATGATTGGGCAGTCGGTCCAGTCCTCAAAAGCCAGTTTTAGCATACTGACTCTTTGCTCTGATGTAGCCGTCAGAGCTGATTTTTGCCAAGGTTGCCCAGCGGGAATGAGTCGCAATTCATCCGGCTCAAGCAGGCGAGTAAGGCATCTCGCTAAGGCGACATGGCCGACGTGGACGGGATCGAAACTACCCCCCAGCACCAGTACACATCGCGTTTCTTTTATTGTTAAACCCATTCCCTGTGCGCCAGAAATTCGGTGGACAGTCTGGCTTCCGGACTATCTGCCTCCGGCGTCCAGTTATAGCGCCACTTTACAATCGGCGGCATCGACATCAGGATGGACTCGGTCCGACCGCCTGATTGCAAGCCAAAATGGGTACCACGATCAAACACTAGGTTAAACTCCACATAACGACCACGCCTGTAAGCTTGGAAGTCACGCTCTTGTTCACCATAGACCAGAGTGTGACGCTTTTCAAGAATTGGACGGTATGCAGGAATAAATGCATCGCCAACTGCTCTCGTCATCGCAAAACTGCTGGTGAAATCAAGTTCGTTAAAATCATCATAAAAAATACCGCCAACGCCGCGTGCTTCTTTACGGTGTTTCAGGTAAAAATACTCATCGCACCATTTTTTAAAGCGCGGATGTAAGTCTGCACCAAATTGTGAAACGGCATCTTTACATGTTTGATGAAAATGCTGCGCATCTTCTTCAAACCCATAATAGGGTGTCAGATCCATGCCGCCACCAAACCACCACACAGGATCCTGACCTTCTGCATGGGTGATGAAGAAACGGACATTCATGTGTACCGTTGGTGCATACGGATTGCGCGGATGTAATACCAGCGACACGCCCATGGCTTCCCATTTGCGGCCTGCCAGCTCAGGGCGGCTGGCGGCAGCAGAAGGGGGTAAATTATTTCCCATGACGTGTGAGAAGTTAACCCCACCGCGTTCAAACACCTGGCCTTCTTCAATGACTCTGGAAATACCGCCGCCACCTTCAGGGCGCTCCCAGCTATCCGTCAGAAATTGCTTGCCGTCGACTTCCTCTAATGCTGCAACGATATTTTTTTGCAACGATAAAAAGTAATTCTTAACAGCTTGAGTATCCGTCATTCTATTGCCTTCTTAAAAAGCAAGACGGGCTGGACAGTGTCCAGCCCTAATTTCCGTGCAAGTCGTGATTTTACAGGACTTGAGCCCGTCAGCTCAGCTATCTTTGAGCCTGATCTTTGCTTGGTAATAAATTTAGTGTTTTTTGTTCAGCGCACGCCAGCCGATATCATGGCGGTATTGTGCTCCATCGAAGTGAATTTTCTCCACGACATCATAAGCATGTTTCTGTGCCAGCTTGACTGTATCGCCGAGCCCGACGACGCATAGCACACGGCCGCCGTTGCTCAGCAAGGTTTTCTCATGCTGGATAGTACCAGCATGGAAAGTCACACTGTCTGCAGTTTCTGCCGGAATGCCCGTAATTTTATCGCCTTTGCGCGGTGTATCCGGATAACCAGCGGCTGCCATCACCACCCCCATTGCTGTACGGCGATCCCATTCCAGTTCGACAGCGTCGAGCGTGCCGTTGACCGCGTGTTCCATTACGTTGAGCAAATCTGTTTTGAGACGCGCCATGATTGGTTGTGTCTCTGGATCGCCCATACGGCAATTGAACTCCAATGTTTTTGGATTGCCGTGGTCATCAATCATCAGACCAGCATACAGGAAGCCTGTGAAGACGATACCGTCTTTCGCCATTCCTTGGACGGTTGGGTCGATAATTTCGCGCATCACCCGTGCATGCAACTGCGGTGTGACAATCGGTGCCGGTGAATAAGCACCCATGCCGCCGGTATTTGGTCCTTCGTCATTGTCTAAGAGACGTTTGTGATCCTGGCTGGTCGCTAACGGTAAAATATTTTTGCCGTCGACCATCACAATAAAGCTGGCTTCTTCACCAACTAAAAATTCTTCAATAACAACGCGCGCGCCAGCATCACCCAGTTTGTTATCAGACAACATCATATCAACTGCATCGTGCGCTTCTGCCAATGTCATTGCAACAACTACGCCTTTACCGGCTGCCAGGCCGTCTGCTTTGATGACGATCGGTGCACCTTTAGCTGCGATATAGTCGTGCGCCGCTTGCAGATCTGAAAAAGTTTGGTATTCCGCAGTCGGAATTGCATGTTTTTTCATGAAAGCTTTGGCAAAATCCTTGGAGCTTTCGAGCTGTGCTGCTTCTTTTGTTGGTCCGAAAATTTTCAGGCCGCGATCACGGAAAATATTCACGATACCAGCCGCCAGCGGCACTTCCGGTCCGACGACAGTCAAGCCTATATGTTCTTGCTCAACAAAGTCAGCCAGCGCAGATGGATCTGTGATGTTGATGTTTTTCAGACGGACATCACTCGCGGTTCCACCGTTACCTGGTGCGACAAAAATCGTCTGTACGCGTTCCGATTGAGCGAGTTTCCAGGCGAGTGCATGTTCACGGCCACCCGAGCCGACAACGAGAATTTTCATATTATTCTTCAACGATGGCGTTTGTATAGATTTCCTGGACGTCGTCCAGATTTTCAAGAGCATCCAGCAATTTTTGCATTTTGATCGCGTCCTCACCAGTAAAAACAGTCTCAACGTCTGGCTTCATGAGGACTTCCGCAACTTCTGGTTTAAATCCAGCAGCTTCTAATGCAGAACGGATATCAGACAGGCTGAATGGTGCGCATAATACTTCAATACCGCCTTCATCATCCGTGATGACGTCATCAGCACCTGCTTCTAACGCAGCTTCCATCAAGGCATCTTCATTCGTACCTGGTGCAAACAACATTTGGCCGCAATGTTTAAACATAAAGGCAACGGAGCCTTCAGTGCCCATATTGCCACCGTATTTATTGAAAGCATGGCGAACTTCTGCCACCGTACGAACGCGGTTGTCAGTCATGCAGTCAACGATCAATGCGGCACCACCGATGCCATAACCTTCATAGCGGACTTCTTCATAGTCGGCGCCTTCTAATGTGCCAGCGCCGCGCTGAATAGCGCGGGTCACGTTTTCTTTTGGCATATTGGCATCAGCCGCTTTATCCACAGCGAGACGCAAGCGCGGATTGGAGTCAACGTCTTCACCACCCATACGGGCAGCAACGGTAATTTCTTTAATCAGACGGGTCCAGATTTTGCCGCGTTTTGCATCAGTCGCCGCTTTTTTATGCTTAATATTGGCCCATTTACTATGTCCTGCCATGATCGCTCTTTCCTGAATCGGCAATAACACACCCGTTTGAGTGGCAGTTTTGCCTGGCTTAGTTTGATATTGAAGAGCGGCATTTTACCATATTGCTACAGCAGAAATTCTTGAAATCGATTGCATTCGCGAATGGAGCGTGGGTCGGAGCCGAAAAACCGAAACCAATTAGCCCATGCGTTCAACGGCGATGGATGTCGCGAATGATCGTTTTGATATCGCTAACCAGGACAAGCGCTTATGGTTGTTCGATCGTCGGAGTTGATTTTCCTGGCACTTTTGCTTGCGATAAACGACGAAATATCTGCTGCAATTCATTGTTCTGGTTCGTTGCCTCGCGATGATCGTGGCTTACAGGTACGGATAGGACCGCTTTGGTGACCAGTTTTGGAAGTATCAGTTTTTCTTCTGAAAAAAGTTCTCTTGGTGTGAAGCATTGCATGGGATAGGGCTTTTTGTAAAAAGAAGTTTAGATTGTAAGTAAATATTTGTTGATTAATCGTTAAGTAAAGTCACATTCTCATGTTATTAGGACAAAAAATGTAAGTGATTGTTATATTTTTTCTATCAGGAAATATACTGAGAAGATTCTTTCCCGTTGTGAGCGTTTTTTCTGCGAGAAAAGTTGCGTCACGATGTGTACGCAAAGAAATCAGAAACTTGTATATAGCTTTACAATGCCAACTATGAACTCATCAATTACCTCACCGTCTCGTCGCCGGCACTATTTAGGCGGTTTAATGATCGCTTTGACCGGTGCCATTTTATTTTCAACTAAAGCGATCGTCGCTAAGTTGATTTATCGCTATCACGTCGATGCGGTGACGCTGATTACGTTTCGCATGGCATTTTCGTTTCCGCTTTTTGCAGGAATCGCTTTATGGCAAATGAAAACTTCAGCACCATTATCCGCAGCTGATCGCTGGCGTCTGGTTGGTTTGGGGCTAGTTGGTTACTATTTGTCTTCTTTTCTGGATTTTTTGGGTCTGCAGTACATCACCGCAGGACTGGAGCGGCTGATTTTATTTTTGACGCCCTCGTTTGTGTTATTGATGTCGGCGACTTTTTTAAAAAGAAGAGTGACGTTGCTTGAGTGGGCTGCACTGATTGTCAGTTATGCCGGCATTATTTTGGTTTTTTTGCATGATTTGAAATTTGGCGGCGATAACGTTTTGTTAGGCTCGACGATGGTATTGGGGGCCGCAGTGTCCTACGCTGTCTATCTGCTCCAGTCAGGTCAACTAGTGACTACTGTGGGATCGATGCGTCTAGTGTCGTATGCCATGTGCGTATCGAGTGTCGCTTGCATCGGACAGTTTTTCGTTTTGCGACCCGTTTCGATGCTGGTTCAGCCAACTGAGGTATATTGGCTGTCTCTAATTAATGCCATATTTTGCACTGTACTGCCTGTATTTATGACGATGATTGCCGTCAAACGCATCGGTGCGGCCACGGCTTCTCAGGCGGGCATGATTGGCCCTGTTTCAACCTTATTTTTAGGTGCTTTTTTTCTTGCTGAGCCAATTACTACGTGGCAACTGGGTGGTACGGCTTTAGTAATGGGTGGTATGTACTTATTGTCAAAAAAGAAAATTTAGGAGAACGCAATGGTTAAAGCAGTCAGGATGCATCAAGTTGGTGGCCCCGAAGTCATGGTGTACGAGGAGGTAGCACTGGGCAAACTAGGTCCGGGTGACGTGTTGGTCCGACATAAAGCTTGCGGGCTGAATTACATTGACGTTTATTTTCGGACCGGATTGTATCCCCAAGCTTTACCTGCTGGTTTAGGGATGGAAGGTGCGGGTATTGTTGAGGCTGTGGGGGAGGGTGTTACTTATGTTGCCGTCGGTGATCGTGTTGCGTATGCAGGGCGTCCGGTGGGCGCTTACGCAGAAGCCCGCATCATGCCAGCAGATACCTTGGTCCGTTTGCCTGACAGTATTTCTTTTGAGACGGCAGCAGCGATGATGTTGCAAGGGCTGACTGTCCAGTATTTGTTTCATAGAACATTCGCTTTGCAAGGTGGTGAAACAATTTTGTTCCATGCGGCCGCAGGTGGAGTTGGTTTGATTGCCTGCCAGTGGGCACGGGCAATTGGTGTCACCATGATTGGCACGGTTGGTTCCGATGAAAAAGCGGCACTAGCGAAAGCCCATGGTTGTGCCCACGTAATTAATTACAATACAGAAAATTTTGTCGAGCGGGTGAAAGAAATTACCGGAGGGAAAGGCGTGCCAGTTGTGTATGATTCCATTGGTAAAGATACATTTATTAATTCACTGGACTGCCTTTCTCCTTTAGGTATGATGGTGAGTTTCGGCAATGCATCTGGTGCTGTCCCGCCATTTAGTCTCAATGAGTTGGCTTCACGGGGGTCTTTGTTTATTACCCGTCCTAGCCTGATGAGTTATACCGCCAAACGCAGCGATCTTGAAACGATGGCAGCCCATTTGTTTTCAATGGTGGAGAGTGGCAAAGTGAAGATTGATATTCACCAGCGATATCCATTGAGTGAGGTAGCGCAGGCCCATCAGGATTTAGAAGCCCGAAAAACAACAGGTTCCACAATATTAATTCCATAGGGCAAAAATTATGGCTCAAAATAACGGCGAGCTGCAACCTGACACGAATGGAAGCCCCAAATTTGGGCGTTTACTGCTTGTTTTGTTAGTGGCAGTTATATTGATAGTACTGGTCACTTTTTTGAGTGAGGCGTACTATACCTCTTGACTTGATGGGTGCTCCGGTGACCTGAAAAAACATGCTGATGCAAAAGCGATGGCCTAAAATGTTAATGGCATGCTTTTCAGGTGTTCACCTCGTAATTTGAAAATTTAGTCATGGACACCATACCTTTAAATGCTGCTAAGCAAAGTGATTTTTCCAGCTCAAGTCGTTTGCTGCTATTGCAGAGCCTGGTACCGGTAGCGACTCATCTTGTCTCCTCACAGGTCGAGGCGTTCGCGTCTCGTTTGACCCAAGCGCTATTTGTGGTTTCTGAGCAAACTGTTCGACCAGAGGAAGCGGCAAGTAGTTTTTTGGCTTATCACCTCCTTAAGCGCAATCAGAGCAGTTTTTACAAAATTCTGACCTCACAAATTAATGCAATTCTGGCCAAAGAAGTCAGCGTCGTTAATACGCGTAAAATAAAATCACCGTCGGAAACGCAAAATATTGCCCTTGTCAGTTTTGAAGAGATGGAAAGCAAGGTGCTGACGACGAATCTCAGCAGCGCATTAGAAGTCCAAAATGCAGAGCAACTTGTGGGACTCAATATTCGCATAGGCCATGTTTTACGACGAACGCCGATCAGCGTTACTCAAAATCCGTTCCGTCCGGAGTTGTTTGTGACGGCCGTGATGCAAGCGTGGCTAGAGTTTGAGGCCAGTAAAGAAACGCAGCATTTGGTCTTAAGTCTCTTGCAGCCTGAGTTATTCCTGCAACTCCATAGCGTCTATCAGGGCTTAAATGATGCGTTAATTGAGCGCGGCATTTTAGTTGACATTGAAAGCGCCAAGAAAGAAGATAAAAAGCGTTTTATTCGCACTCGGCTCCATGATCGCGAGTCGCAAGATCCGTACCTCGAAAATAAATTGCGCCATATTTTTTCACTCTCCCGAGAAGAGGTGAATGCTTCCAGGGAAACGTCGATTAATTCTACTTTCGTTGCCGATAAAGAACGCGATCAAGCGGGAGGGCGTGCCAATCTCGGCGATACACATGGTTGGACAGATGCACCACAAGGTGTGCCTCGCGGATCTGCTGCGCCCGCCGATACGGTAACCATTGATCGAGATTTTTTTAACTACCTGACGAATTTGCAAAGGGTGCATATCTCTGATGCCTTATCGGCCGAACGCTTGCATTTACGTCAGTTATCCCAGAATCCCGCTGCTGGAGAGTTAACGCATATCGACCAAAACACGATCGAATTGCTCGCCAGAATTTTTGATTATGTTTTTAGTGATCCCAGCATTCCGTCTGACATAAAAAATCTGATCGGCCAGTTACAAATTCCGACGCTCAAAGTCGCTTTGATGGACAAGGATTTCTTTTTCAAAGACAGCCACCCAGCACGCGTGTTAATTGATACCTTGGCAAAATCGAGCGTGTTCTTTAGTGGTGACGCCAGCCACGAAGATCCGTTATTTCAAATGATTGAGGGAATCGTCGAGAAGGTTCAGCAGGATTTCGATCAGCAAATTGACCTCTTTTCTGATGTTGTGGCTGATCTGGAGGCGTTTCTTAAAGAAGAGGAGCAAAGTGCCGAACAGTCGATCGTCGAACCGGTTGCGCTTGCTCTTAAGCAAGAGAAAATGCGACTCGCACGCGAGTTTGCTGAAAACGACGTCGCCATCCGTGTTGAAACTGGCGAAGTGGCTGGATTCCTGGAAGAGTTTTTGTTGAATCAATGGATCAGAATTTTGACCATTGCCCATAACGTCAAAGAAGAAAAACCAAATGCATTAGAAAATGCGTTGCGGACAATGGATGATCTGGTATGGAGTCTGAAACCTAAAAATAGCTCCGAAGAGCGTAAAGAATTAGTCAGTAAATTACCTGCCATGCTGACGTTATTGAACGCTTGGCTCAATGCCATCAAATGGGATGAGCCGGAACGTGTTTTGTTTTTCTCAAAACTGGCTGAGCGCCACGCGGCGATCGCCAGAGCGCCATTAGAGTTGTCGCCACGTCGGCAGCTTGAAATTGCAGTAAATATTGCTCAGAGAGCAAGTGAAAGACGTCTGAACAAGCACGTTCAGGATCAACATGAACATCTTCCTGACGATTGCTTACAAATGGTCGAAGACATGGAGCGTGGTGTCTGGGTTGACTATACGACCAGTGCAGGTGTGACTACCCGATTTAAATTGGCATGGGTCAGTCCGAAGCGGACTCGCTATATTTTTACGAATCGTCAGGGCCATGACTCGTTTTCAATTGCGACCGAAGAATTAGTGGCGCAGTTCAGAAGCGGTAGCGCCGTGCAGATATCTGCAGCCTCCGTTGTGGATCGCGCTTTGGTTGAGGCACTGCGCGATCCGCCGGGATAAGAGACTGACTTACTTGCCGTCTTTTTTGAGCGGCAGTTCTACCGTCGTCGTGCTGCCGTTTTTGCCAGGAAACCCTCGTAGTGCACTTTCTAACAAGTAAGGCATTTGTGTTGCAATCTGCGGGTCAGATTGTTCGCTACTCACCTTGATGGTCGCCAGTTTTTTATTGCTGTTAAATTCGCTGATATTGATTTCTAATTGATGCAGATAGTAGCGAACAGCGTTGGCGTCAATTGGTCCGCGGAAATGACGGCCATAATAAGGACCATAACCATAGGGACTATAAAAATAGGCACTTCTGAAGTGCATTCCCCAGTAAGGGTCATACATGGCTGGATGCCATGGTCCGATAAATTGCAATTCACTGAGCGTTGTTGCATATTGCATACCGATTTTCAATGCAGGTGTCGCGCCAGGAGTAATTTCTTTGAAACCGTGCAAGCCCAATTCGGCTCTTAATTCTTCTTCATAAAACTTATATTCTGGATCATTTTCTTGTGCTGGTTGTCGTTCTAAAATATAGGATTGATCCTGAGCAACAGATGGCCATTCGTGAAATACGCTGACTTGGCTGCTGAAGGTAGTAGCACAGCCAGTCAACAACATGCTCAACGCCAGCAAGGCAGGGGTTAAATAACGTTTCATTGCAACTCCTTTTTTGTTTTTCGATTGCCAACGATCCATGGGATTGACCAGTTCCTAGTCGATTTTCCGCGCTTTTTTGGATCTCGGTTAATAGGTCACTTAGTCGATGACAACCTCAATGCATTTCCATACCATGATGATAAGACTAATGCATCCTAGATCTATGTCGATTTGTAACTTTTTGATCTCAATTTGAGACAATAGTTCCTCTATTTTTTACGGAACATTCATTGCCATGTCGCGTACTCATCGGACTTACGTCAGGGCCAGAAATGGAAGGGCTTGGATATGGCGTAAAAAAAACTTGTGCACCAGTTGGGTGTCTGGTGGGGATAACAATGGGCAGTTTCAGACAGATTGGTATTTTAAATGACGAATCTTGGGGTGGTTTTATGCTTATCCGGTGTTGACTTGGTAAAATGCTGGTCTGAGCAAGGTTCATGAGACTTTGGTATAGGAGTCGCGAAAGATTGTCCTGCTGGTATTACACCTTACTGCACTGTTTCGCGAACGTCCTGTTACATTTACTTTTAAAAGAGATATTCATCCCATGCGTAACGATATCGCAACGACACCACCGACCATTTTTCGCAAAGATTATGTTGCCCCAGGTTTTTGGGTTGACACTGTAGAAATGGGCTTTGATCTGGATTTGCAGGCAACTCATGTGGCGACACGCATCACCATGCGTCGTAATCACGACAGCACTGAAAAGGACTTGGTGCTGTTTGGGGCGTCACTGAAGCTATTACAATTGCGCATGAACGGCGTCAATCTGAAAAAATCCGCTTACACCATTGATGGTGAAGTGATGCGCATTCCAAATGCACCAGATGAAGTGACGCTGGAAATCGAGACGCTGATTAATCCATTAAAGAATACCTCATTGTCGGGTTTGTACGCCTCGAATGGTAATTTCATCACGCAATGCGAAGCAGAAGGCTTCCGTAAAATCACTTGGTTCCCAGATCGTCCAGATGTGATGGCCAAATACACGGTCATGCTGCGCGCCGACAAGAAAAAATTCCCGATTCTGCTGGGTAACGGCAATCTGATCGAAGAAGGCGATTTAGGTGATGGCCGCCATTTCGCCAAATGGGAAGATCCGTTCAAAAAACCGTCGTATCTGTTTGCATTGGTCGCCGGTAAGTTGGTATGCCAGGAAGAAAACTACACGCTTAAATCTGGCCGTTCCGTATTGCTGCAAGTCTGGGTAGAAGACGGCAATCTGGATAAAACCCAGCACACCATGGATTCTCTGAAAAATAGTATCCGTTGGGATGAAGAGCGCTTTGGTCTGGAACTCGATCTCGATCGCTTTATGATCGTGGCGACTAGCGATTTCAATATGGGGGCAATGGAAAATAAAGGCCTCAATATTTTCAATACCAAATACGTCTTAGCGAACTCCCGTATCGCCACGGACGTGGATTATGCAGGTATCGAATCCGTTGTTGGTCATGAATATTTTCACAACTGGACCGGCAATCGCGTGACTTGCCGTGATTGGTTCCAATTGTCGTTAAAAGAAGGTTTAACGGTATTCCGCGATCAAGAATTCTCTGCGGATCTGGTCGGCACGACGACTGGCCGTGCGGTGAAACGTATCGAAGACGTACGCGTGTTGCGTCAGGTTCAGTTCTCAGAAGATGCGGGCCCAATGGCGCATCCGGTTCGTCCAGATTCATTTGTAGAAATCAACAATTTCTACACCGTGACCATCTACGAAAAAGGCTCAGAAGTTGTCCGTATGTACTACACCTTACTGGGTCATGATGGCTTCCGTAAAGGGATGGATTTGTACTTCGAACGCCACGATGGACAAGCGGTGGAATGTGACGATTTCCGTGCGGCGATGGCGGACTCCAGTGGTCGCGACCTGACGCTATTTGAGCGTTGGTACAGCCAGTCAGGCACACCGCGCGTTAAAGCGGACACGTCTTACGATGCCCAAACTCAGACCTACACGTTAACTCTGACACAGTCTTGCCCGGCAACCCCAGGGCAAGAAGAGAAGCTGCCATTCCATATTCCCGTTACCATCGGTTTGTTGGATGCTGAAGGTAAAGATATTGCACTGAACTGTGAGGCATACCCAGCACAGGCTGGTGTGACGACACTGATTTTGGAATTGACGGAGGCAACACAGACCTTCACCTTCACGGGTGTCACTGCAAAACCAGTTCCTTCTTTGCTGCGTAACTTCTCGGCGCCTGTGGTGCTTGATATTGCGTATACCGATGAAGAGCTGGGCTTATTGTTGGCCAATGATAGTGATCCGTTTAACCGTTGGGAAGCAGGTCAACGTCTGGCGACCCGTCGTTTGGTGAAACTGACAAAAGCGGTGCAGGCAGGTGAAGCGCTGGAACTCGACAGCATGTTCATTGAAGCCTTGCGCGCGACGCTAGTCAATGAAGAGCTAGATCCTTCTTTCCGCGAACTCGTTCTGACATTGCCTTCAGAAGCCATGATCGCCGAAGAGTTTGAAATTGTTGATCCGCAGGCTATCCATGCTGCACGTCAGTTTGTCCGCACGACATTGACACAACATTTGCGCGCAGAGTTGTTGACGGCGTATGAAGCGAATTTGACCCCAGGTAGCTATTCACCTGATGCAGCGTCGATGGCAAAACGTGCTCTGAAAAATCTGGCATTGTCGTACCTGTGCACTTGGCCAGATGACAGCACCTTTGAACTGGCAAGAACACAGTTTGACGAAGCTGAAAACATGACTGACAGACTTGCAGCATTGGCCGCCTTGACGAATTTCCATGGTAACAAAGTGCAACAAGCTGCAGCAGCGAAATCTCTGAAGACATTCTACAAAGATTTCAAAAATGAAGCGTTAGTGATCGATAAATGGTTCATGCTGCAAGCGACTGCGCACACCACAGATGTCGCGGCGGTACGCGGCTTGATGACGCATAAAGCGTTCACATTGGGTAATCCGAATCGTGCTCGCAGCCTGACGTTCAGTTTCTGTAATGCTAATCCCTCCCGTTTCCATGCGGCAGATGGCAGTGGTTATGCATTGTGGGCGGAATTGGTGATTGAACTCAATAAGATCAACCCACAGGTCGCAGCGCGTTTATCCCGCAGTTTGGATCGCTGGAAGAAATACCCGCAGCATCTGCAAGATCACATGAAGCTGGCGTTGGAAAAAGTTGCTGCGACGAAGAAACTTTCTAAAGATGTTGCGGAAGTAATCGGTAAAGCGCTTGCTGCCTGAGCGCAGGAATAACAACGCAATAGCAACGAAAACAATGTGTCTGCGCGCCGTGTTTGCTGATGTAACAAGGTAAGTTTGTCAGTAAAGCGTCGTGACAGACAATGTGTAATCAATACTTTTAATAAAGGAACCGTATGAAACGTGTCAGTCTGACCCAGTATCTGGTCGAGGAGCAACGCCTGAATAACTCTATCCCTGCAGAGTTACGCCTATTGATCGAAGTGGTGGCGCGTGCTTGTAAAACCATCAGCCACGCGGTGGGTAAAGGTGCGTTGGGTGAAGTGTTAGGTACTGCCGGTAGTGAAAACGTTCAGGGTGAAGTGCAGAAAAAACTCGACATTTTGTCGAACGAAATTTTGCTCGAAGCCAATGAGTGGGGCGGTCACTTGGCGGCGATGGCATCGGAAGAAATGGAAACCATTCATCAGATTCCAAATCGCTATCCAAAAGGCGAATACATGCTGTTGTTCGATCCATTAGATGGTTCTAGCAACATCGACGTCAACGTGTCTATCGGCACTATCTTCTCGGTATTGAAAGCACCAGACGGCATGTCCGCACCAACAGAACAAGACTTTTTGCAACCAGGTAGCAAGCAAGTTGCCGCTGGCTATGCGGTCTATGGTCCACAGACCGTATTGGTGCTGACAACGGGTAATGGCGTGAACTGCTTCACATTGGACCGCGAAATGGGTTCATGGGTACTGACACAGCGCGGTATGCAAATTCCGGAAGATACTAAAGAATTTGCGATCAATTCTTCTAACACCCGTCACTGGTACCCACCAGTCACACGTTACGTTGACGAAATGCTGGCTGGTAAGACTGGCCCACGCGAAAAAGATTTTAATATGCGTTGGATCGCATCGATGGTCGCTGACGTACATCGTATCCTCAACCGTGGTGGTGTATTTATGTACCCAGCCGACAAGCGTGAACCGGATAAGGCAGGTAAGCTGCGCCTGATGTACGAAGCTAATCCAATGTCGTTTATCGTTGAACAGGCTGGTGGTGCTTCAACGAACGGCAAACAACGTACGCTCGACATTCAGCCGACAGCGCTGCATCAGCGCGTTGCTGTTTTCTTGGGATCGAAAAACGAAGTGGAACGCGTCACGCAATACCATCAGGAATAATTTTCTGGATAAAAAAACCGCGATATTCGCGGTTTTTTTGTGCTACATGTTAGTGGCTTAGGCAATTGACGAACAATGTGGTCACATGTCGCTGCGCGCTTCATCTTTATTCATAAACAATAAGCGACCGTTAAACGCTTTGTCGATGTTGTTCATCGTTTTCTTCATCGCATCGTAGGCATCTGCTGAACACCAGGCTTTGGTTGACGTGGAGCGGAACTGACGCTGCAAGGTATAGGTATTTTGTTGCTTTTTATAAACGCTATCAAAAGAAACGTCACCGTCTTTGATATGGACGTCTTTTGGGACAAACAATACTTTCAACTCAGGTGCTAAACGGATTTCAATCTGGTCTTCAACAGCGAAGGCCGAACATTTGAAATCAGAGTGACGGTTTTTTTCGGTAAAGCGGCGCAGAATCCGCACAGCTGAAATTGGACCCGTGAGACCCGCATTGAAGCCGATAGCGCTCGCTTCTGGCTGCGAAATGAAGTTGCTCACGTTTTCAGCGTAACGATAGCTCAATACTTTTGGGTCATTGGAGGGCAGGGCGATAAGTTCAGCTTTACCATGCATCCCACTACTCTCTAAGGTTTTAAGCGCCCAATCACTTTCTTTGCCAGGTCCTATTGTATCGAGAAAGGTTTTGACAGCGACTGCTGTTAATCCATAGCCAGTGATATCCGTCGTCCGTGTTGCTGCGCCGTTGGCCTCAAGTACAATTGTTGCCTGCCGAAGAATTTTGGTTTCGTCTGCTGAAACAGGTGGCGTCTTCGTTACTTCCTTAAAATTTTTCGTCACCAACACGTCATGGCTGTAATCCATTTCTGGGAGTAATCCAAACGGTGTCTGGTCAGATGTTGAATCCAAAAATAAATGTAATCCAGGCACGTAGTTGATTGCATGGTTAAAATTAAATACCGGAATGGGCAACATGCTATAGGTATCTGTACTGGCATTGATGAGTACCTGAGAAGCGGGAATGCCACTGGCCTCGAGCAGCGCCTCCAATATTGTGGCGTGGTCTTTGCAGTCGCCATAGCGTTTTTCTAAAATCGTTTTGGTATCATTTGGAACAAAACCACCATCGCCAATATAACTGGCAACGTAACGTATATTTTTACGAACCCAGTCATACACTGCTTTTGCTTTATCTGCATCATTGTTTAGCCCTGCCGTTAACTGCTCAGCAAGTGTTTTAATCTCTGGTGTTATGACCGCTTTTTCAGCCGCACCGATTTGATAGCCGTCGGCAATGGCTTTTAAATCTTTGAAACTACTGATCATGACATACGGTGTTTTGTTCCATGTATTGACTACATCTGAGTCACTTATTTTGGTATCAGTACTACGATGTGACCAAGTGATTGTATGAATACCTTGTTCAACCTTATTTTCTTTTTCTTCCATGTCATGACTGGCGACATGCAGCGGCATATTTTCTGGGTAGTGCAACGTGTATGAGGCGTCGCCTCTGATCACATCATAGTTAAAATATTCACTGTGTGAGTCGCCGCCAGGAAGATCCAGTTTGCGTTGCTTTTGTCGTAAATGAACATGAATCGCATCACCAGGCAATAGCTTTGAAAACGTAATCTGATAGAGTTTTCTGTGCGGGTATGAAACGCCACCTAACATCCCGTCTTGTAACTTGATATCAGACGCTGGTACTTTGATTTTTTCGCCATTTGCTCTGATTGTCTCTGCTTTTAAGATCTCTAGTTCCTGTTTATCCTGATCAAAGCTCAGGTATTGTTGTCCCAGGCCGTTTGCCCCTTGCTGATCGACGCCACGCCAAATATATTCCTCGTCCATCACGCTGGTGCTATCGGCGTTGATGGTCAGATCCGTGTGTTGATACAAGAACGAAAATGTCCTTCACCGGCAGCGTTGACGATAGTTGGAATAGAAAAAATTGCAGCGACACTGAGTGCGATAACATTTTTGTGTTTAAACATTGGCTTTGCTTGGTAGACGGCAGAATGAAAAGTTAGTGATCAACATCTAAAACGATCTGAAAAGAGAGATCGTGAGGACTTTTTTTTCGGATATTTTTGATGCTTGTTTTGAGTATATCGACCTTTTGTTTTAATATCAATAATGCAATTCTATGTGTCGAAACGTAAAAAAGGCTTGTCATGATCATCCATGCACAAGCCTTTTTTAAGAACGCTGATACGCAGTTTGCGTTCTTTGTCTTATTCAGTAATTGCGGTATACAATGCGACCGGATGTCGTACTACGTGAGCAAAGCGCCACCAGTGTTGGCCGCTCTGTGGTTCGGCTATGTCAACGGCTTCTCCCATTTGCGGCGTACTGATTTTTACACCGTGACGTCTGGCTAACTCCACGATACGCTCAAATGGTTCATACCACGCATGTAAAGACAGATCGAATGTGCCGTTGTGAATAGGTAGTAAATATTTGCCACCGAGATCGAGATGCGCCTGCAGCGTTTCTTCGGGCTGCATGTGGACATCCGGCCATAGCTTGTTATAAGCGCCGGTTTCCATGAGTGTTAAATCGAAAGGGCCTAAACGTTCACCGATTTCTTTAAAACCCTTGAAATAACCAGAATCACCGCTGAAAAAAATCCGTAGCTCAGGGGTCAGAATACTCCATGATGCCCATAAAGTTTGGTTCCTATCATTTAGCTTTCTGCCTGAAAAGTGTTGCGCAGGCGTTGCGACGAATCGAATCTGATGGACTGTTGTTTCTTGCCACCAGTCTAACTGACGCACTTTTTCAGGAGAGATTCCCCACGCAATTAACCGGTCGCCGACACCAGTTGTTGTCAGGAAATGCTCAGTCTTTTCTGCCAATGCTAATACGGCAGTACGGTCAAGATGATCGTAGTGGTCATGTGACAAAATGACCGCCTTGATGGACGGCAATTCGCTGATCGTAATCGGTGGTTGATGAAAACGCTTGGGTCCCATCCATTGGAACGGTGAAGCACGCTCGGAAAACACGGGATCGGTCAGAAAGAATTCACCGTGTAATTTCATTAACAGCGTTGAATGTCCAAGCCGAAACAATGTCGAGTCTGGCGCCGCCAGAAGCTCGTTACGGCTTAATTCAAAAACAGGGATGCTACCCTCAGGTACTGTGTTCTTGGGTTTATTGAATAAAAATACCCAGGCCAGAGATAAGCTTTTCCAAAAGCCTGGCTCGCGCATCTGTTTCTGATTACGGAACTTTGCATCTGTTTTTTCCGTACTGAATTGGGGCGTTGAAGTTGTTGATGCAGTTGTTGATGTGGTTGGCGTTGTATTCAAACTCATTGACTCATCCCTTGGTGTGAAGTTTCGTGCAAAGTATCGTACTAAGCCGCGTTGCAAGCATCAAATTACCGTCGTTCATCGTAGCAAATCTGAGGCATTACTCTCTTGGATATCCTTATACTACAAGTAGATCATTGTCGCCGCTGACGTCTCAGTCATGCGCTTCCGGCTTTGCATGCATCCGTCTACGTTTTGCACCAGATCGCCTGATGTATAAGCGTAGAATATTCATTAATTACACTACACAGTGTAGTTTTAAACTTGGGTAAAGTAAACTACCTAGTGTAAAATCTTTTGTTTATCAATGACTTTTATCTATTGGCTTTAAACTATGAACCAGCCTCAGCGTCAGACTGACCGCAAACGCGAAGCGATTTTGCAAGCCGCGATAGAGGAGTTTCGTCAGCACGGGTTTGAGGCGACCAGTATGGACAAAATTGCAGCAACTGCCGCTGTTTCTAAGCGGACGGTGTATAACCATTTCGCTAGCAAAGAAGAATTATTTAGCGCAATTTTGTTGCAACTCTGGCATGCCGCTGCAACGCAGGAGACCTTGGTTTATAAGACTGACGCTACGTTACAGGATCAACTAGAAGTGCATTTAAGAAAAAAAATGGGTATGCTGTCGGACCATAATTTTCTTGACCTGTCACGGGTGGCAGTAGCTGCTACCATTCATACGCCCGACCGTGCACGGGATATGGTTGAGAAACTGAGTAAAAATGAACTGAGTATCGTCACGTGGATTAAGGCTGCACAAAATGATGGCAAGCTGCGTCTCGCAGATCCACAACTCATGGCAGATATGCTCCAGGGACAATTAAAATCGATGGCGTTCTGGCCGCAAGTCGCGATGGGACAACCCATTCTAAACGCCGCTCAACAAGATATGTTGGTGCAAACGACCGCCAGCATGTTTTTGCACTATTACTCGAAGTGAGCCTCATTTTCTTTTGAGAAACTCCCCACTTCCTATATCGTTATGTATGGGGTGTAACACAACTAGTGCGGCCTCCATCATCAACGTATACGACACTGATTCGCTTGTCTTTTTAATGGTCATTCTCCTTTGATGGAAATTAGACGGCTTACCTCTGTGGTGTTTGATTGCTCCGAAGGGAGAAGCGTTGATCTATTTGATCGTGATTCTATGGCTATTTTTTTTAACGATGTTCAAACGTGTATTTGGGGCTCGTGTGTCTTTTAAGGCAATACGAAATACCATGCTTTTTTTTATAGGTTGACATCCTAAATTCAAGACGCTTACAATTTCGTTATCTCATTTTATAAGGCATCTGTCATGGACAGTAGTAGTTGTCATTATCAATCGGTTGGATGGGGCAAGCCCGTGACCATTGCACACATTATTGCACTCTCCTGATAGACTTTTCTCTACTCTAGCGTGCGCAATGCAGGCTATGTGACACGACGATTATCTTCGTCAATGTATTTCCCTCATCCTTTCATTTATTGTCGAATTTTTTGTCGATTCATTAGATCGTTGATTTTTCGTGCTCGTCATTTCGTGCACTCGAAATAATCTCGTCTGTTGAACTGGCATCGACGCTGTAAGTTCGTCTTGCGTGTGTTTGCGTTGGTGTTTGCCTGCGCAGGATGACTTCTTTTAGTAAAGGAAAAGGAAATGGAATGGTTCCTTCTCATGCATGGCGCACGTGACACGTTCAACAACAGCTTGGCCGATACGCATTTTGAACGTTGTGTCGATCTGATGACGGTTATTTTTCCCGGAGCTATCCCCGCGGTTGTGTTGATCCAGCGTGTCTATACACGTCAAAAAGAATGAACAGGAGGTTCCAATGACACTTTTTGATTTGGCCACTCTCGTCGTTCAGCAAATGTCTATTTCTCGCCGGAATACCACTGCGCAGAATGTCACAAAGCAAACCGCTTCTTTGTATCACATTCGTACCGTGTGTCGTCGTAATGATGTCAAGCACGTGGAATTACTATTGCGGCGATCGTTGACGATGGATTGTGGGGTGATTGAATCCTTTGATTGTGCATCACAAAATGAAAGTGACATCGCCGTTTTTGACGTTGACGTCCGTCGCGCGGATAACGTCAGACTGAATATGGTGAGGGTAGTTAGCCGACTTGGCATGGAACCAAGTGTTCGCAGCGTATCCTGGAATGCCGTCCTAAAAAGCGTCGCTTAGTACGACGACCAAGGATGCTCGAACGACGAGCACTGTTCCGATTAGCACTTAAGTAGGAGTAGAAAAAAATGCATTTCGCCTATCTCGTTAATGGTCTACCCGAAATTTACCCACAAATTTCGCTCGGGCAGGATGGCAACCATGTTGAAAAAGAGGAACATCCTTTTCGTCGTCTAATGAAACGACTTGTAGCGTATCGTCTATTTAAAGGTGCATAAACTCATCTAGTGAGACTGGAAATAGCAGGCGAATTAAAAAAGGTAAAGCTATTTAATTCTTCTGTTTATTACGCCAGTCCCTATGTTGACGATACATATTCAGATGCATATTTCCGGAAATACTGCATTGCTTTTGTTGATTGCCAGCGATATCTGCTGCACGAGTTGGTTTCGTATGTTGCGGCGAGATTATTTAACACGCTTGTTATGTTTTTTTATCCGTTTTTTCCTGGTTTTGTTCGAATTCCTGTTTCCAGTCATCCGCTAATGCTACCGCTTTGTCGATCTGATCTTTGCTCATGTTTTGTGCCACGTATTGACGATAAACCGGCGCATCATCGTAGTCACCCGCTAAAGAAAGCCATTTGTATGCCTCCACCATATTGATGGGCATACCTTTGCCTTTAAAATTCATTAAACCAAGCTGATATTGAGCGCTGCTATTGTTCTGATCTGCGGCGTTGGCAAATAATTCCTGCGCTTTTTTGTAGTTCAAAGGGACACCATTACCAGTAACATACAAGACGCCAAGACTATATTGGGCATCGGCATAACCTTGCGCCGCAGCTTTGTCAAACCATGAGACGGCGACCTTGTAATCAGGGGGGATTCCTGCTTTGCCTTTGGCGTACATTCGCGCGAGATTGACTTCACCACGGACATCACCTTGTGCTGCCGATTTTTCAAATAAACTCAGTGCCGTTTTTTCATTTTCCTCGACACCTTCACCCTTTAGATACATCAGTCCCAGGCTAGTTTGCGCATCGGCATCGCCTTTATCGGCAGCAGCCTGAAATGCTTCCGCAGCTGCCCCATAGTCATTTTCGGCATACTTACTTGTAGCATCGTCATTATCATCTGCATGTGCAAAGTGAAATCCTGCGCCGATCATGACGAGCAGGGTAACAATCGCAATAGTACGTGGATAAGTAATGGTGTGAGATTTCATGGAGTGCTCGGACAAGGAACCAAATCAGGTTAATTGTAGTCAGGTTTTTTGAAAGATTGAAGGGTAGTTTACCTTTATTTTCAATCGAGTTGATAGAGGTATATCAGTAAAGCATAAGTTTTAAGAAGTAGAAAACAGGTATTTTTCAGATTGTTAATTTATGGTCATTTCGTCGTCACAAAAAGTTACTAAGCTACGCGCTATTCGACAAGTATTAAAAAATTGCTACTTCGCTTACTTCCTTTATTTGACCATTTAACAAAAATGAAAACAACCCACCTCCAGTTGCAATCAAGTTTGCCCGCCCGCTTTCCATTATTAGTTATGTCAACAGCATGCCTGATGGCCTTTGCTCAGTTGGCTAACGCACAGGCAACGACAGCAAATACCACAGGGACGGCGGTGGCGAATGACGTTAAGCAGGCGCAAGGTGCCGATAGCAATATTTCTACTGTAGAAATTTCATCGCAATCGACACGTTCTTCGGTTTCCTTACGCAGCAAAGAACTCCAGAGCCAGTTGCCCGGTATGAATCCATTAAAAGGCTTAGAGACCTTGCCTGGTGTGAGTTTTTCTACGGCGGATCCATGGGGTAACAATGAACAGAACCTGACTTTATTTGTTCATGGCTTTAACGGTCAGCAATTAGGTTACACGATGGACGGTGTTCCGCTCGGTGATCAGCAGTATGGTAATTACAATGGTTTATCACCCCAGCGCGCAGTCATCAGTGAAAACGTCCGTAATGTGGTCTTATCATCTGGTGCTGGTGATCTGGCGACACCATCGACCAGTAATCTAGGTGGCACAATCGAAGTCTTTTCCAGCGATCCATTGGCAACTAAAACCACCAGTCTTCAGCAGACCGTTGGCAGCCATAACGCATCACGTACGTTTGTTCGGTTTGATACTGGTAGCTTTGGTAATGGCAATAGCATGTATATCTCCGGTTTGCATCAGGAGGCCAAAGCGTGGGATTTTGATGGAAAACAAAGCGGTAATCAGATAAACACTAAGTTTGTACATAGCACTGACACAGGTAAATTAACGCTCTTCCTTGATTACAGCGACAAGACCGAGCCAAATGAAGATGCGACGGTACATGTTGCTGGCGAAACCAGCGCACCCTATACTCGCGCATTTTTGTATCCGAATTTTGGTGCCGCAGTAGCGTATTTATCGCCAACTGGTAACACACCTGCTGCCGACGGTTCGAACTACCATAACTATTATAGTGACGCGCAGCGTACGGATTATCTGACCTACGCCAAATATGACTGGAATATCAGTCAGACGACAAGCTGGACTAATCAAGTTTACTTCCATCATGATGATGGCGTAGGTGTGGTTGCTGGTCCTATTGGCGCAGCGGGCTTGCCAGCCTTATTTGGTGTGTATTTTCCTGGTCAGAACCTGAAGCAGATTTTTGGTAACTCAGGCTATGCTACCCGCGCGACACAATACGTGATCAATCGTCCTGGCATTATTTCGGCCGTTCATATGGATTTAGGTGATCATCAGTTGGCCTTTGGTGGTTGGTGGGAGCGCAATAATTCTTCTACCTATCGCCGCTGGTTCGCCCTTGATGTCAATAATCCAAGTACGCCATACCAACGTCCAACGAACCCTTTAATTACCCAATACGGTAGTGACATTACAAATAATGTCGTACAACTGCACCTACAAGATGAGTGGCATATCAAACCGAATCTTGCGGTACAAGCAGGCTTTAAATCTAGTTTGCAATTCGCGGATGGTGAATTCCCTGTACAACCTCTGCCAGGCGCGATTTCCGGTGGTTCGAAGGCATTACCAGTGGGTAAAATTGATACGAAAAAATGGTTCTTACCTGAGTTAGGTGTGCTGTGGGACATCACCCCACGTGACCAGTTTTTTGCCAATATTCAAAAAAATATGCGTCAGTTCGTTACTTATGGCGCTGGTGGTGCATCTCCTTGGAGTCTGGCAAGTCAGTCAGCGTTTGATTTGTTTAAAAATAACGCGCAACCAGAGACTTCGGTGACCTACGAAATGGGCCTGCGCGGAAAACGTGATGTGCAGTTGGGCGCACTCGACAAGGTCGATGGACAGGTCAACATTTATCACGTTGATTTCAGCAATCGTCTTTTACAGATTAGTCCAACTTCTGTTATTTCCGCCATTGTCGGCGGCAACCCTGTGCTGGCCAATGTTGGTAGTGTAACGACAGATGGTGTTGATATTGCTGGTACGTTACACTTTGGAAAAAACTTCAGTGTATATAACGCGTTCTCCTATAACCGTTCTGTGTACGGTGATAACTACTCCAACGGCAACGCCATTGTGCAGACCTCTGGTAAGCAAGTGCCGGGCGCACCTAAATGGATGGATAAGATCGTCGCTACCGCGACATTCGGCGATATTGAAACACAATTAACCGGTGATTATGTTGGTCGTCGTTATGCAACTTACACAAATGATCTGTATGTTGGTGGTTACTTCATGCTCAATCTGGGTGTGACTGCGAAATTGCCATCATTGAATTCGGGCTTTATGAAGAATGCTAAATTGCGCTTGAATGTGACTAATCTGAATCAGATTACAGGTGCTGCTGCCGTCGTCGTTGGTGCTGCAAGTGGGACCTACAATACTTACCCAATTGCGCCACGCCAATTCTTTGTCACTTTTGGCGCTGAGTTCTGATTAAGCGAAGTATGAAACATCATCGCAGAACTTTTTTAACGACTGCGGCCCAGGGGGCTGCAGTATTGTGCGCTACTTCATTTGGTGCCGCTTCGTCTGCGTTTGCAAATGCATTTGCGAATACGCCGAAGAAAATTGAATTGTTTGGGCATCGTGGAGCACCAGCCTTGCGTCCTGAGCACACCTTGGCGTCGTATGCGAAGGCGATTATTGATGGCGCAGACTATATCGAACCTGATCTTGTGATCACAAATGATGGTGTATTGGTCGCACGGCATGAGGCTTTTTTGAGTGAAACCACAGACGTCGCGACACGCCCAGAGTTCGCCGATAAAAAGGTAACTAAAACCATCGATGGCGTTACAAGAACAGGGTGGTATGTTGAGGATTTTAGCCTAGCTGAACTGAAGACTCTGCGTGCTATTGAGCGCTTGCCTAAAGTCCGTCCGCACAATACGCAGTTTGATGGCATGTTCCAGATTTTGACATGGGATGAAATTATCGATTTTGCTGCTGCGTCATCAGTGACGACTGGTAAAGTCATCGGCTTGATCCCAGAACTGAAACATTCGACCTATTTCTCGAGTGTTGGCCTACCTCTGGAAGACCATTTTTTAAAAAGCATCGAGGCCCATGAATATACGCGTCGTTGCCCGTTAGAGATCCAATCGTTTGAAGTTGCCAATCTGAAGTACTTGCGTAGCGTGATTGGCCGTCGTCCAAACACGCGTTTGATGCAACTGATTGATCAAGGGCCAGTTCGTCCTGCTGATGTCGTCGCTACTGGTGGTAGTCTGACATTTGCCCAAATGAGCAGTGCGCAAGGTTTGCGTGATGTCGCGACGTATGCAGACGTGGTGGCACCACCGAATCGGGCGATTATTCCGTGGCTAGAGAATGGCAAGTTAGGGAAACCTACATCGTTAGTGAGAGATGCTCACGCAGCTGGCCTGCTGGTACATACCTACACATTCCGTCCGGAAAATCGCTTCATAGCAGCAGATTTTCGCAACGATCAAGGCGACAACGCACGTAATGAAAAAGGGTCAATTGCCGAAATCAGAACTTATCTTGCTGCTGGTATCGATGGCTTTTTTTCAGACGATTCTGCCGTCGCACGTAGAGCAATTTCTGGTTACGTATAAATAGTCAGTCGTTCATCAATGACAGCCGGTGAATAAATATTCATTCATCGGTTTATTTATTTTCTGTCGATGAATGCCAGCATTTATCACTATTCGTCAGTACTAGCCCGCGGTTTCTGTGCTGACCTGATCCCAGTTATTTTCATCATCATATTGAATCACCCAGTTCACTGCCTTGTGCCATTCGTGTACTGCATCGGCATCGAGCCGGCCTGGTGTGGGCTTGCCGGTGATATGCGCGTGGCGCACTGCCCAATGTAGACGATAAAGCAGATCAGCCCAGTCCAGCATCGCTGACTTACTTCTGAGTCTGATTCGTTTGGCCAGATCGGCAGAATTCTGAGGTAGATCGGAGAGTGCTGTGAGGACGGTCTCGCTGGGCACTTGGCCATCAGGCATCCCAATTGTTGATTGCAAACCACTCGCCCACAACAAAAATCGCAAGGCTTCCCCCTTCAACTCGCGTTCATTCAGCTGGGTTTGATGACCATCGCTGGTGTTAGCCGTGATGAATTTGAGTTCGTTCTCTGAAAAGTACTCTTGCAATGAGGCTGCTGAGATTGCATCACGGAGCGTGGCTTTTTGTGTGCTCTCTGCCTGTACAAACTGTTGCAACAAGCAAAGTGCAATGATGCGGCGTGCCAGGGTGTCAGCATCACGCAGAGCAATTTCGTCTTCGCTCTCAATGAGGGAGAGTTGCAGATTGATACGGATACCACGTTTGTGCAGCACCAGTTCTGATAATTCTTTGCGCAGTTCTGGGGATTTCATAGTCAGCCGGAAGAAAAAAGGTCACAGATTGTACCAGTGTCGCCCAAGTGCCTGAGTGCTTCAGGCGAGTTTTTCTTCCGGTGTGAGTGATTAACACACTGATTTATTGATGAATCACGTGATTTTCGTTGATGGTTTCAATTGGCTTTGTTGATTTTTGACGTTTAAATAGCATCACAATGCCAACCAGCAACAGCAGGGGTAAGAAAAGTGGTGCGACTGCGATAGCAAGCGTTGCGGCAACGATGGCAACGATGCCAATCAAGACAGCCGAGACGCCCGCTAAGATCGCACTGGTTAGGACAAAAGCGAAAATGCAGGCAAACGCCGCGAAAAGCATGCCAATGACTGCAGCCCCAAAGCCGGCAGCCCCAACAATTTCCTCATCACCGATAATCACGGTGGGTGGCGAGTAAAAATACAGCCCGGCGATGATAACCAGAGCGACCAGAACCAGCAAAGCAAGAAGATGACGTGTTGTTGTTTTCATGATATTTCTCCCTTAACGTACTCATCAGTTTTATTTATCAATGTTTCTGTTGATGAGTACATCTTATGTCTTGGGGTGCGAGGCAACAATCGACATGCGACAAGCGGTAAAAAAGCCGTGACGAAATGCATTTAAGCAGGGATAACCGCAATGCAACGCTTAAAGCAGAGACGGCTGCGGTTGTTACATGGTGCCAAGTCGCTCTATGAAGCAATGCCGTTGGCTCGATGCTGGCGTTTTTACATACCAAACCGTTGTTGTATCAGTTTGACTGCCTCTGCTACGCCATTCTCCTGCTTCATGGCTGCAGCGATGCCAACGGCAGTCGTTGTTAGTGCAGGGTGGTCCATGACGTAGCGAAGTTGATTTGCCAGTATTCTGACGCTCAGATTACGGCGCTTGCTCAGCTTTCCGGCTATGCCGATACGGCGCAACTCGCGTCCCCAGTATTCTTGTTCGCTTATATGTGCAACGATAATGGATGGTTTGCCTGCTAGCGTGGCTGACTGTGTGGTACCCGCACCGCCATGGTGGACGATTGCTCGACAGTGAGGAAAAATCAAATGGTGTGGTGCCGTAGAAATATAAAAAACATCTTCATCAGACCTCAATCCACATTCTTTCCACGTAGCACTTTGGATAATTGCGCGACAACCAGCTTGTTTCGCTGCTTGTGTCAGCAAATGAAGTGTTGCCGTCTGATTGATCAAGTCGCGTGGCATCCAACTGCCAAAGGTGATATAGACTGGGGCTTCACCAAGACCAAGAAAAGTGCTCAATTCGGCTGGAATAGTACCTTCCATACTCAGATTAGGGGTGTCAAGAAAGCCGCACACCTTGACTGAGGATGGCCAATCCGGCTGTCTAGGACAAAATTGTGCGCTGACTGCCTGCAATGTCAGATCTTTTGACATCCATATGTCAGTCATCACATCGCGTGTCGGTTGCATGTTTAGTTGACGCCGAAGGCGATTCGGATAACGCTGTATTGCCCGATGGACGCTGAACTTCGTGAGCCACCAGATCAGCTTGTGTCCCCACTGACCAAGCGCATTAATACCGAGCGGATTACTGTAAGCACTAGGTACGACAATATTGGCCAAGACCACGCTGACGTAGGGTTTCTGTACTTTTTCAGCGGCAATCTGTAATGGGTGCATGAAGTAGTGACCAATCAGCAAGTCGTTGTCTTGACACAGTTGCTGAGAGGCGATAAACATGGCGTCTTCAGCAGGTTCGAAGCAGACTTTCAGAATGGTCGCGACTTGCTTCATCGGATCGCGGGTACGATAGACCATCTCGGCGATGCGTTCGCCTTCTTCCACCGCGATCACCGGCGAGGCAACCAGTTGAATCCTGACACCATGCTCTGAGGCCACATTGGCGTAGGACTCGCTATCAAAGCAGGTAATGACCAAGGTCACTTCATGACCTGCGGCTTGTAAGCCTTCAGCTAGTGCTAGAAAAGGGCGGATATCACCATGACTACCCCAAGTCTGCATCCCGATTTTCATTGGTCCTCGCTTTGATTGATTGCTTGATGCGTCGATTCTGATTTTTTGAAATACGCGCTGGAGTCATAAAGCCTCAGAGCGAGTCTAAATTATCGATGATTTTTAGCGCCTGATGTTGAAAGTCTGCTATGACTTTTTCATCCATCTTTTCTAACTGTCGGTATGCCATCCCGATCCGTGGATTGTTGGCCAGTTTTTTCTTATTACGTTCAAAGAAATCCCAGTACAAGGCATTAAATGGGCAAGCATTGTCGCCGATACGGGATTTTTTATCGTAGTGGCAGCCTTTGCAGTAATCACTCATTTTGTCGATATACGCAGCACTGGATACGTAAGGCTTCGTTGCCAGTAAACCACCATCGGCAAATTGACTCATACCGATGGTGTTTGGTAGTTCTACCCATTCAAACGCATCGATGTACACCCCTAAATACCACTGATGGACCGCGATCGGACTCAATCCTGCTAGTAGCGAGAAATTACCAATGACCATGAGGCGCTGGATATGATGCGCATGTGCTTGTTCCAACGATTGATTGATCGCATGCGACAAGCAATTCATCTTGGTTTCGCCAGTCCAGAACCATGCCGGTAGCGGTCGCTGATGATCAAAGAAGTTTTTTTCTGCATAGGTTGGCATTTGCGCCCAATACACACCACGGATATATTCGCGCCAGCCTAAAATTTGCCGGATAAAGCCTTCCGCAGCCGCTAGCGGAACCAGACCAGCATGGTAGGCATCTTCTGCTTGCTGGATAACTTCGCGTGGATGCAGCATCTTCACATTCAGCGCGAATGATAACAACGAATGAAAAAGACGCCACGCCTTGGTACTCATGGCATCCTGAAAATCACCGAAAAACGGCAGTCCATGTTGAATAAACGCGGTAAGCTGCTCGATAGCTTCCTGGCGGTTTAATGCCCACCGGAATTGACGCTCACTCGGCTCACCAAAGCTTTGAACGCCTGCATTGACAATGTCTTGCCATAGCGTGGAGTGATCGTGCGTTGCTCGCGCGTCCTGCGGTTCTGCAGGTGTGCCGCGCCACGCTTTACGATTATCCTGATCGTAATTCCACTGCCCACCGACGGGTTTTCCTGCGCTCATCAATACTTGATACTGTGCCCGCATTTGGCGATAAAAATGTTCCATCAGCCATTGTTTTCGCGCGGCAAAAATATCGGATGCATGGTGTCGAGTTGTCAGAAAATGCTCACTATCGACCATGCGCCACGGTATTGCTGAGTGACGGCTGTGTTGGTACAGTTGCTCGTCTAGACGCCATTCATCAGGCATCTGATATTCGACCTGATTCGCTTTTAATTGTGCTGCCAACACATCGATATTGGCAGGAATTGCATGCAGATTAGTGGGGTCATCGATGCGCAGATAATGTACGCGATGACCTCGATCGGTTAATTGCCGTGCCATCTCCCGCATCGCTGCAAAAATCGCTAGAATTTTTTGTGCGTGATGCAGCACATAATCAGTTTCTTGGCGGACTTCCATTAACACGTACAACCTGTCATCAGCTATCTCGCTGAACCAGGAATGCTGGATGTTGAGCTGGTCACCCAGGATGAGCCGAATGGTTGTCATCGTTGTTGTCATTTCATCGTTGGTAAATCGGTGAGCCATAACTGGCGATATGTTCCATCGCGATCGTGATCATGGACTTGCTTCTGGACATTGAACCGACGCCCATTGCGAGGGTCGGTGCCGCGTCCGGCAATGTATAACCAATTGCCTTGATTGCTGTAGACGTCGTAGTCAACTAATTGTGCTTCAAACCAAGCCGCACCTGCGCGCCAGTCGCAGTCCAGATCATAGATCAGATAGCTGGCGACGATCTGACGCAGCCGGTTAGACAAATACCCCGTCGCAGCAAGTTCAGCCATCCCTGCATCGACCAAGGCTTCTCCTGTTTGTGCCTGACACCAATTGGTAAATCTTACTGTGTCATGCAACGGAGCTGGCAACGTACTTAAGCCACTGGCTGTATAAAGTCGACGTCCATATTGCAAATGCAGCAGCCGGAAGTAATCGCGCCACAACAACTCAAACCAGATCCAATAGCTGCTGTCATTTGCTCCATATTCTGTTTCGAATTCTTTTAACGCATGATAGATCTGGCGGGCTGATATCGCGCCACAGGCTAGCCATGGTGAGAATTTGGTCGAATAATCGACGCCCGTCAGTTGGTTGCGGGTTTGCTTGTAAGTGTGGGCTAACTTTCGCGCTAAATATTGGTCCAGATGCGCCTTTGCAGCCGAGGCGGCACCAGAGAATTGCTCATCAAAATAGGGAAAGGATGATCGCTGGTCTTTAGGTCGTGTTGGGCATGGCATCACGGGCTTATGCCAGCGACTAACGATCTCGCTGAACTGTGCTGGTAAAGGTGGAATCGACGCTGGTGCAGCGCAAGGGGCGAGGGGAAGCACGCCTGCTTTTTCAATCGTCGTTCTGAATTGTGTAAATACCTCGGGTAGCTGAGTTGGCTTAAATGGCAAATCTGCTGGTGACAGCAAGCTCGACTGCCACCTTGCACTGACATCTAATCCTGATACACGCAATGCAGCCACTTCATCTTGCTCCTCAGGTGCCGCGATGTCTTCGCAGTAAATCGCTGTCGTTTGCAGTTCGCTTGCCAGTCCTGGCAAAGCTTCTGCTGCGCTCATGTCGATTTCCAGTAAGTCGCTTCCAAGACTCACTAAGGTTTTTCTGAGGTTGGCGAGTGCGGTATCGATAAAGTGACGCCGGTGAGGGCTGTTACTCGGAAAGCCCCAGCGTGTGATTTTCTGCGGTGGATGGCAATAGACGAACACCATCGTCTGCACGTTGGCACACGCCTTGATCAACGTAGGATTATCGTCTATGCGTAAATCTTGACGAAACCAATAAATCGCTGCTTTGTGCTTCTTGTTGGTCATTGCAGGTGACGAAGAGATCAATCTACTGGTCATGCTTTTGCTCTACTTTCTCTCCGGCAGCGCTCGGAGCAAAATTTGACTTCATCCCATACCTTTTCCCATTTTTTACGCCACGCGAATGGACGCTGACAATGGGGGCATAACTTGGTTGGTAAATCTGATTTTTTACGCATGCGCATCGGAATGTCTTTCACCAATCGAGTTCTAACTGCGCCGCGACAGGCGCGACTTTGGATGCTGCTTTTTTTCTGGACGTGGTACCTGAACGGTCATTCTTACCTTGTCTGGAACCATGTTTTTCGACAATGGCACGTTTTGCAGCGCGCACCTGTGGTTGTCCACGAACAGCAAATAAACGCGCCTTTGCTTCGCGCGTTGCTGATTCGAGATCTACCACTGGCATAGGAATATCCACTCCCACTTCAACGCCGCAGGCGCGCTGTACATCGGGCGGCATACGCCATGGTTCAAATAGCCATGTATCCGGCACCCGACGCATGGCCGGTAACCAACGGCGTACAAAATGCCCATGGGGGTCGTGATCGCTTGCCTGTTTAATCGGATTGTAAATGCGAGGAATATTGATACCGGTCGTACCCGACTGCATTTGCATCTGGCTCCAGTGGATGCCCGGTTCATAGTCTAAAAACTGACGGGCCAGCCATTGTCCTACCGGACGCCAGTCTAACCATAAAGGATATGCTGCCACAGATACCAGCATCGCCCGCATCCTGAAATTCAGCCAGCCCGTCTGGTGTAACATCATCACGCAGGCATCCACCAAGGGCCAGCCAGTTCTGGCATTCACAAGCGCATCAAAGTGCGCTTGATTCCAGTCGTCCTCACGTAGTCCATCATAGCCGCGGTGCAGATTGCGGTATTCCAGTTCAGGTTCACTTTCCAGCTTTTGAATGAAATGGCAATGCCAGTACAAGCGACTGACGAACGCGTTTAAGCCTTTTTTTTCTCGTTCTTCTTGCGGCGTTAAAGCAGATACCTGCTGCCGTGTTGCATGCACAATTTCACGCAAACTCAGACAGCCATAGGAGAGATAAGGGGATAAACGCGAGCAAGCAGTAGGCGCAGACAAAGGCGACGAGATACCTCCACGATATTGACGGCAACGCTCATCTAAAAAATCGTTTAAGGTCGCCACTCCTTGTAGCCTACCGCCGCGTTGACGTAGTGGCGGATCATACGGATCAAGATGAAGCTGCTGATTTGATGCAGGTAATTGCGGTAAGGCCAAGCCGGGGGCGAGTGATTCAAAATTTTCTGCGTTCAATACCGGTATGGGAACGCATGCAGCATCGTTGTGCACATTCCAATGGCGTTGCCAGTCGTCTCTGTTTTTTAAACGTCTGACCACACCGAATTGTGCGAATTCATGCCAGTCGATTTGTGCTTGCTTGCACCACCGTGTGACGGATTTGTCGCGTTCGTAAGTGACTGCATTGCCGGTTTCTTCGTGCGAATAAATTGCCTTAAATGGTTGATGCGAAAACAGCTGCGCAAACACCTCACTGACTTCACCGGTAATAACATGCAATTGCCCACCGCGCTGGCGCAGGGCTGCATACAGCTCCCGCAGGCTCTCTAACAGAAACTGATAATGCTGATTTGCCGCATCCTCTTGCGCCCATAGCGATGGCTCGACCACGTACAAACACAGTACCTTGCCTTGGCTGACTGCGTTGTGTAGCGCGAGATGATCATGCAAACGCAGATCGCGTTTGAACCAAACGATGCTGTATGTCATTGGTGCATTATATCAACGGATAAACAATCGCATCGGAGGCGGCTATTTTCTTTTGGGAAACAGAGGCTGACGGTGAGATTGATGTACGAGATAAATAATTTATTGCTAAAAATTTATCATGCGAGTCAAAATACCGCCGTTGTTGAATGTCCAGATAAGGTATTTTTACTAGGGCGTGTTGACATTTATTTTAACCAAAGCATCGAAGCTGCAATTGCCACAAATGAAGCAAATCGTTCAGCGAGTTTGTCGTATCGCGTTGCAACCCGCCTAAATTGTTTGATGTGAGCAA
>NZ_JBMPPD010000021.1:0-77011 GCF_049339825.1 Undibacterium sp. RuRC25W
AGGCGCAATTCGTTCCCATTGATCATCTCTCAACATCAGTCGCAGCATCGTTTCATTCTTTAAAATCTAGAATGTAAACACACTTCGGGAAAAGTTAACAGCTTTTTATATGTCAACACGCCCTAGTTAGTTTTTTTGCAGACAAGAAAAGTCCCCGTCACCAGAGGGGCTGACGGGGACTTTTAATTCAGTTGCATGAGTTACCAGCTGCAACAACCTTATTCGACGGCTTTGACCATATCTTCAATGACCTTTTTAGCGTCACCGAATACCATCATGGTTTTGTCCATGTAGAACAACTCGTTGTCCAAGCCGGCATAACCAGATGCCATAGAACGTTTGTTCACGATAACGGTTTTGGCTTTGTAGGCTTCCAGAATCGGCATGCCAGCGATCGGTGATTTTGGATCTTTCGCAGCTGGATTGACAACGTCATTCGCACCCAACACCAGCACCACGTCGGCCTGACCAAACTCACTGTTGATGTCTTCCATTTCGAAGACCTGATCGTAAGGCACTTCCGCTTCCGCCAACAAAACGTTCATATGGCCAGGCATCCGTCCGGCAACTGGATGGATCGCATATTTGACGGTAATCCCTTTGTGCGTCAACTTTTCAGTCAACTCTTTGAGGGCGTGTTGTGCACGTGCTACCGCCAGACCATAACCTGGAACAATGATGACCGTTTCTGCATTACCCAACAAAAATGCAACGTCATCGGCAGAACCAGACTTCACGTTACGCTGTGCTTGCGTACCTGTGCTGGCAGTTGCTGCCTCGCCACCAAAACCACCCAGAATCACATTAAAGAACGAACGATTCATCGCCTTGCACATGATGTAAGAGAGAATCGCACCAGATGACCCGACCAGCGAACCGGCAATAATCAGCATGGAGTTGTTTAATGAAAAACCAATACCTGCCGCCGCCCAGCCAGAGTAACTATTAAGCATAGAAACAACGACTGGCATATCTGCACCACCGATAGGGATGATGATCAGTACGCCCAGCACAAATGCGATCGCTGCCATTAACGCAAATGGTGTCCAGCTTTGCGTGACACAGAAGGCAATGCCTAAGCCCAGCATCGCCAAGGCCAACACCAAGTTTAACTGATGTTGACCACTGAAGCTGACTGGTGCCCCCTGAAATAAGCGGAACTTGTATTTACCAGATAATTTACCGAACGCGATCACAGATCCAGAGAACGTAATTGCACCGACAAAAGTACCGATAAATAACTCAATCCGGTTACCCACTGGAATCGGCATATCTTTGCCAACGATATTAAATACCCAAGGCTCAGATACAACAGCAACAGCAATACACACCGCTGCCAAACCAATCAGCGAGTGCATCGCTGCGACCAGCTCAGGCATTTTTGTCATTTCAACGCGTTTGGCCAGAATGGCGCCAATACTACCGCCGACAACCACACCCAACGTCACCAAGCCGTAACCCATGCCGCTGCCAGCACTTTCTGTTTTGAGCTTCACGATCAGCGCAATGGTTGTCGCCGCGGCAATCGCCATTCCGACCATGCCGAACGTGTTACCACGACGTGCCGTAGAAGGATGCGACAAGCCTTTCAACGCCTGGATAAAACACACCGAGGCGATCAGATAGAGCATTGTTACGAGATTCATACTCATTATTTGCCCTCCTTGTTACCGTCCGCTTTTACAGCTTTAGGCTCTTTTTTCTTAAACATTTCCAGCATCCTCTGGGTAACCAGAAATCCGCCAAAAACATTCACTGCGGCTAACGCCACAGCAACGGTGCCCATGACCTGCGCCAGTAAACCTTCAGTCAAGCCAGCCGCCAACATAGCGCCGACAATGATAATGGCTGAAATAGCATTGGTCACTGCCATCAAAGGCGTGTGTAAAGCTGGTGTTACCGTCCAGACCACGTGATAACCGACATAAATTGCCAGTACAAAAATGATGAGGTTGGTTAGGGTATGACTAACTTCCATGATGTCCTCTCTGTTGTAGGGATTGAGACATACAAATACAGTCGATTTCTTGGGAAACTTTTTCCGGCAGGCATCGTGCATCTATTATTCCTGCCATCGTCCGCTCCTTTGTCATCGGCTTAATACTCCTTGAGACTAGTGATCTGATTTTTTGCATTCACAAAAACCACATTCGGTTTGTGCGCACGCGCTTCTTCTTCTGTCATTGGTGCGTAAGTACAAATGATCATCAAATCGCCTAGTTGCACGCGGCGAGCTGCAGCACCGTTCAATGAGATTTCGCCACTACCACGTTTGCCTTTAATTGCATAAGTGGAGAAGCGCTCACCATTGTTGACGTTGTACAGCTCGATCTGTTCGTTCTCGATGATATTCGCAGCGTCGAGCAGATCTTCATCAATTCCACAAGAACCTTCATAGTGGAGATCGCACTGGGTTACAGTGGCGCGATGAATTTTGGCGCGGAGCATATTTCTTTGCATGGTGTTTCTACTTTCTGATACTTGTTACGAAAAACTTAAATTCTGAAACCTAATATTCAACTACTTCTTGAGTACCTCGCCGCCCGCACACACTAAGGTGGCGGCAACAATTTCGTCTTCACGATTTATCGCCAATGCCGCTTCTTTGTCGATGATCAATTTCAGAAAATCGAGTACGTTGCGGGAATACAATGCCGACGCATCCGCCGCTAGTAAGGTTGCCAAATTCGGTTCACCAATAATGTGAACACCATATTTGGTCACCGTTTTGCCTAATTCTGACAAAGGGCAATTGCCACCTTGCTCCACCGCCATATCGACGATGACAGAACCGGGCTTCATGGATTTGACAGTATCTTCAGAAATCAATACCGGGGCTTTACGACCTGGTATCAACGCGGTGGTGATAATAATGTCGGCTTGTTTGGCACGCTCATGCACCAATGCTGCCTGACGTTGCATCCAAGCAGCAGGCATAGGTCGGGCATAGCCGCCTGTACCCTGAGCGATTTCGCGTTCTTCGTCGGTCTCATACGGGACATCGATAAATTTTGCGCCGAGCGATTCTACTTGTTCTTTGACTGGAGGTCTTACGTCCGATGCTTCAATCACCGCACCCAGACGCTTGGCTGTCGCAATCGCTTGCAAGCCAGCCACGCCCACGCCCATGATCAATACACGCGCCGCTTTGACGGTACCTGCAGCCGTCATCAGCATTGGCATAAAACGCTGATAAGTATTCGCGGCCAGCATCACTGCTTTGTAACCTGCGATGTTTGCCTGTGAAGACAGCACGTCCATGGATTGTGCACGCGTAATACGTGGCGCTGCCTCCAACGCAAATGCGCTAATGCCATGCGCTGCCATGGCTGCAATATTGTCGGCATCAAATGGATTGAGCATACCGACTAACACTGCTCCGGACTTGATCAAAGTCCTTTCACTGGCATCTGGCGCGCGTACTTTTAATACTAATTCTGCGCCGAATGCTTCTGCTGCGGTACCGATCTGGGCACCTGCTGCCAGATATGCTTCATCTGTGATACTCGAAGCCACGCCAGCACCAGACTGCACAATCACCTGGTGTTTTGCAGCAACGTACTTCTTAATGGTTTCCGGAGTAGCCGCAACGCGCGTCTCTCCAGGCCGAGTCTCGGCGGGAATGCCGATTTTCATAGAATTGCTCCCTGATTGTGAATAAAATCTTTTGAATAAAATCTTAACTTACTATCCGCGACCACTGCATACAACCTGAGCAGCCAACGGTGGCGATTCATGGCATAGCAAAGAATTGCCAAAGTTGCATTTAACGTCTCGCCTGCAGTCGATAAAGAATCAATGAGGTACGATCGGCGCAACGCCGAAATACTTACCCGAATCTTACATTTCGTATTCGACAACAATATTACACGCAAAGTGTTTTTTAGCACAACCGTTCGTTTTTTACCATTTTTGCAAATTTTTATTTTGTCATTTCATGGTCAACATGCTCATTCGTTCATTAAAAAATCTGTTTTCCCTTTTAAAAACAGACGATTAGCGTAATGAATCTGATATAAGTTACGCTATTTTGAAGAAAAATATTTAGTTTATCGCAACGAATGATGTGTGATTTGCACTGATAGATAAAAAACGCATTAGCTAATTCACTTTCAAATTTGCTGGTTTGCCACACAAAATTTGATGGCAAAGTAAAATGTCACCTTACCAGAATTAATGAAAGAAGTTATGTCCTCTATCTGGAAGCCATCAGTAACTGTTGCAGCGATCATTGAACGCGATCAGCGGTTCCTAATGATTGAAGAAGAAACACCAGACGGCATCCGTATTAATCAGGCAGCGGGACATCTGGATCCGCAGGAATCCTTAATTCAGGCGGTTGTTAGGGAAACACTAGAAGAAACGGCACATGATTTCACGCCCACAGCGCTAGTAGGGACCTATTTATCGACATTTATTTCGCCAGCGACGGCAGAGGAAGTCACTTACCTGCGTTTTGCATTCACCGGAGAAGTGGGGCAACAATACGACCAGCCATTGGATGACGGTATTGTGCGTACTCTCTGGATGAGCTATCAGGAAATCGTCGATTGTAAGCATATCCATCGCAGCCCTTTGGTGCTGCAATGTATAAACGATTATTTGCAAGGACAGCGTGCGCCGCTATCCTTGTTATTTACCCATCCAAGCGTACTTGGATCACAATTATGAGCAAAAAAAGAGTTGTTATTGGCATGTCTGGTGGCGTTGATTCATCCGTCTCTGCATGGTTATTAAAAGAACAGGGTTATGAAGTCATCGGTCTTTTCATGAAAAACTGGGAAGACGATGATGATTCAGAATATTGTTCAACACGTGAAGACTGGATCGATGCTGTCAGTGTCGCTGACGTCGTTGGCGTTGATATTGAAGCGGTTAACTTTGCCAGCGAATACAAAGACCGGGTCTTCGCCGAGTTTTTACGCGAATACCAAGCGGGGCGCACGCCCAATCCTGACGTCTTGTGTAACGCTGAAATCAAATTCAAAGCATTTCTCGATCATGCAATGAAACTCGGTGCCGACTATATCGCTACCGGTCACTATGCCCGTGTGCGCGAAGTAAATGGTGAATTCCAATTGCTCAAGGCACTCGATGCCAGCAAAGACCAGAGTTATTTCTTGCATCGTCTAAACCAGAAGCAGTTAGCGAATACCTTGTTTCCGTTAGGAGAAATTCAGAAAACCGAAGTCCGTAAAATTGCAGAACAATTGCAATTACCTAACGCGAAAAAGAAAGACTCGACGGGCATCTGCTTTATTGGTGAACGTCCGTTCCGTGATTTTTTAAATCGTTACCTGTCCTATAAACCAGGCGATATTAAAACACCGGAAAACCAGATTATTGGTCAGCACGTAGGTTTGAGTTTCTATACCTTGGGTCAGCGTAAAGGCATTGGTATCGGCGGCATCAAAACCCACCAAAACGCCGACGGCAGCAGCGACGCCTGGTACGTGGCACGAAAAGACGTAGAAACCAATACCTTATACGCTGTACAAGGTCATGATCACCCTTGGTTATTATCCTCCAGCTTAGATGCAACCCAAGTCAGCTGGGTCGCTGGTTACGCGCCTGTGAATCCCGATTTATCAGCCAAAACACGCTACCGTCAGCCCGATATGCGCTGCACCTTTAATGGCGATAATCAGCAATTTAATTTGCATTTTGACCAAGCGCAGTGGGCAGTGACACCTGGCCAGTCTGCCGTGTTGTATGACGGTGATGTATGCCTTGGCGGTGGGATTATTCACTCAGCATCGAAGTAACTCTCCGTAGTACCTCGCCGCCAGCCCCTCTCCCACTTGCGGTAAAGGGGAGTACGGCTACTTGAAACAAAAACAATATCCACATCGTTCCAGCAAGTTTATCTTGGCAAAAAAACTTACCTTGAGGCAAAAATTTTCAGCAAAAACTGAACAATTTCACCTCAATTTACGTCTATCATATGCGCCACAATCGCACATACTGTAGTAAGGTTCGATACAAGAAAATTCAATTTATATCTACCGCATTCAAGGCAATGGAAAATATAATTTATCTTAATTAAAATATTCGGATGAATATTCAGCGAAGCTAATGCGACTATTAATCTAAGAACAAACAATCAATTGCTCCTCATTGATACGTTTCATTACTTTACAATCCAAATTGATGAAACTATATTTACATATCTTTTTCCTGAAAACGCTCGCTAATTATGAATCGCCCTGATACGCAAACCCTCGGTGGAACGGTCAATGTTCGCATTGGCAAGGTTTATATGAACCTGTCGAAAGCACACAAAAAAGCTGCTGACTATGTGTTGTCGAACGTTTTCAGATCAGCGACGATGTCGATTGATGAGCTAGCTAATGCGGTAGGCATCTCGGTTGCAACTGCAAACCGCTTCGCGCGCGCCTTGGGTTTTGAAGGATATCCGCAATTCCGAGCAGAACTGGTCACGGGCTTTGAAGCCATGTTAGCGCCGATCGATAATTTGCGCAGCGAAGTCAGTCGTCCGGCAACCAGTACTGAAATTATTGCGGGTTCATTGAATGAGGATCTGTCTAACCTCGAAACGACGCGTCGTGGTTTGGATATTGAATCCTGCAATCAGGCAGTAAAAATGATTTTAAATGCCGAGCGCATCTACATTGTCGGCTACGGCGCGAGTGCGTTCCTGGCGGGCCTGATGGCGCATAATTTGGATCCGTTTTGCAGCACAGTACAATCCACAATCGGTTCTGGCGGCCCATCAACTGTCGCGCGACAGTTGTTTAAATTCACACCGCGCGATCTGGTGATTGGCATCTCGTTTCCACGCTATGCAGAAGATGTGGTGACGATGATGCGTCAAATCAAAGAAAAAGACGTACCTATCCTCGCATTGACGGATGCCCCCAGCTCACCGTTGGCAGCATTGGCGAATGTGACGCTGTACGCACAAACCAGACGACAATTTTCTCCTAACTCTGAAGGTGCTGCATTGTGTCTCATTGAAGCACTTTGTAGTGCCGTTGCTCATCAGGCTGAAGCACCAGTCCATGCGGCGTCAGAGTTGACCAAGTTTGTGATGCATTGGCTGTATCAGGATCCAGCACACACGACAAATAAAGCATCACAAGTTGAACGCAAAACCGTAGATGCAGACAGGCCTGCCTGAGGGATGCCTCAACCTGACCTCACTGATAACTGATCACGATTGATCGGGTATGTCGTTATGCCACTACGCTGTTGACGCGCAGGGGTGTCGTTTCCTTGTCGATGCTTGGTCGTAGCGCGTAAACACTACACCCTTTGCTGGCACTGACAATGTGACCAAGCTGTGCATTTTCGAGCCCCTTCTTCGCATGAATAATCAAATTCCTGTTGTCAGGTACGCTTACGCCACGCGGCAAAATCATATGAATAGCGTTATCACTTATCCCTCTTATTGCTCTGATGAGCTCTTTGTCGCCCGCGCGCACATCGGATTGGTTGTTCATTAGCGTTTCCTCAGGTACTTCGATAGCGACTGAGGTAGAGTGCTGGCTGATCAATTGTATTTCAACATAAACCTGACCTGATTGGGGTCGCAATATCCGCTCAATAACGCCCAGTCTAGGTTGGTGCCAATCGCTCTGCTCGAGCATATAGGCTGTCAGATCACCGATATGCATTTCTGATGTGTGACGACTCTCTAATGTCGACAAGCAAATCATGTTGTCATCCTGATGCCGAAGAAACCAAGCACTCTCAATAGAACCTGCTGCGTCATCAGAAAAAACGGCAGAGTGTTTGGCTAACAAGTCCGACATACGGCGCCCTATCCCCTTCCATCCGCCACCAGAATCAATGTGCCTGAGCAAAGCAAAAATCTCATTGAAGCCAATAAAGATACGCAAGTCAGGGACTTCTCTTTTCTGATCAATAGAAATAGAATTACGGAAGGGATAGTCGCGAAAACATTGAAATTGCAACTGTGCTATCGCTAACTGCTCATCAGGGCCAAACAGACTCAGATGCTTCGATAACGATACGCCACCGCCGTTCCGACGCGAACGGATGACTTGCGCAAGATCGGAGATCATTATTTGTTGCAATTGATCCCACTCCAAAATGAGGGGAGCAATTTGCCCAGTTTGTTGCGTATTAACAAAGCGGCTCGGTACCGTGTCGGCGCAATAGACCAGCGACGTTTGTGTGGACACTACGTCGCTTGCATTCTGACTCAGCCCAATTTTCAAGTCACCCAAACCAATCGAGCGAATAAGCCACGTCTGCCACTGAACTGGCCAATAGCTAAGTTGCAGACGCTCGACCATCTGCAGGGCAAGATAGACGTCAACCGCTCTCCCCATCGCCATCGGTTGATCGGAACGGTATTGCTGATCCAGCGTTTTCTGAACGATGTACAAGCGTTGATTGGCAGCCAGAATATGCACCAATGAATTTGCCATGCGCCATGACTTCGCTGATAACTCTTGGTAGCGCAGCGCTTTGATGGTCTGTTTGAATTTTAATAATTCTAGCAAACGAAATGCGGCCTGATCTAATTTTTTTAATGATCTGACATAGCGAAAACCTGAACTTTGCTGGTAATGCTCAATGATGAGTCCGTAGGAATTCACTAACTCAGCACAGATCGCAATCATACAGTCGAGCAACTGTGCTCTTCTCTGACTATCCGGCACCCCGCCATCTTTTGAAAATTGTCCAGCCAACACCACCGCCAGCGGATAAAACAAACCCATCAAGCGATGATTGTATTGAGCTCTTCTCGTAACGCTAGTTTTGTGCCTGTTAAGTTGCTTGAGATTCTTAAGTAACAGCGCCAAGAACTGTTCATCATCTGCCTGTGTACTTCTGTGTTTTTGAAGTTGATATAGCGTGTTTAGTACCGGTGCAGGAGTCGACTTCACCAGAGGCAGTGTGATAGGAAAGGGAATCCGCTTCTCAGAATACTGTAAACCCAACCAGTTATGTAGCCATTGCGGTAGCAGAGTCATTGTCTTATTATTGCCTTTAAAGTTAGCATTAATTATAACAACAAAATTGCCAATATAACCACTTATTTCTAATGAACAAACTTTCTACTACCGTACTCTTAGGTTGATTTTTAACTCATTCAAGATTTCAAGACAAAAAAAACCTCGTCCGTAACGCGACGAGGCTTTTACCCGACGGCACCTTGTGAGTGCCTGGATTCTTACTTACATTAACTGCGAATCAAATGATCAAACGCGCCTAACGCTGCTTTTGCACCTTCACCAACAGCGATCACGATTTGTTTGTAAGGCACGGTGGTGACGTCACCCGCTGCAAATACGCCTGGCAAGGATGTCTGTCCACGTGAATCAACGATGATTTCACCGTGACGAGATAATTCCAAGGTCCCTTTCAACCATTCAGTATTAGGTACTAGACCGATCTGAACAAACACGCCTTCTAACTCAACACGTTTCACTTCTTCGTTCGTACGGTCTTTGTAGCTGATAGCGTTCACTTTTTTGCCGTCGCCATGAATCTCTGTTGTCTGCGCCTGAGTGATGACTGTCACGTTTGGCAAACTATGCAATTTTTTCTGCAATACGGCATCGGCACGTAATTCTGCTGCAAACTCAATCAAGGTCACATGACCAACGATACCGGCCAGATCGATTGCAGCTTCAACACCAGAGTTACCACCACCGATCACAGCAACACGCTTACCTTTGAACAGCGGACCATCGCAATGCGGGCAATAAGCAACGCCGTGATTACGGTATTCTTTTTCGCCGGGGACATTCACTTCGCGCCAGCGCGCACCGGTCGCCAGAATTACCGTTTTGGATTTTAAGGTCGCACCACTTGCCAGCAAAATTTCGGTCATGCCATCTTTTTGTGTCAGCTTGTCGGCACGTTGCAAATTAGTGATATCAACGTCGTAGGCTTTCACGTGCTGCTCTAAGGCGACGGCAAATTTAGGACCTTCTGTCTCGGTCACAGAAACAAAATTCTCAATCGACATCGTATCAAGCACTTGTCCGCCAAAACGCTCAGCAACGATACCGGTACGAATCCCTTTACGTGCAGCGTAAATCGCAGCAGCAGCACCAGCAGGACCACCACCAACGATCAGCACATCGTAAGGCGCTTTGGCATCGAGTTTTTCTGCAGCGCGTTGAACGGAACCTGTATCTAATTTCGCCAGGATTTCTTCTACTGTCATACGGCCTTGACCGAATACTTGACCATTGAGATAAATCGTTGGCACCGCCATGATCTGACGCTGTTCGACTTCAGCCTGGAACAAGGCACCGTCAATGGTTACTGATTTAATACGCGGATTAAGCACCGCCATCAAGTTCAGTGATTGCACGACCTCTGGGCAGTTCTGGCAGCTCAGAGAAATATAAGTTTCAAAATGGAAATCACCGTCAAGATTCTTGACCTGTTCGATCACATCGGCGTCGACTTTCGGTGGATGTCCTCCCGCCTGCAACAGTGCCAAAACCAATGAAGTAAATTCGTGCCCCATTGGAATGCCAGCGAAACGAATTGAAATATCATGACCCGGGGAAGCGATAGCAAACGAAGGCTTGCGGCTTGCAGGATCGGTATCTTGAATCAACGAAATTTTGTCCGACAACTCAACGATTTCATTGAGTAATGTCTGCATCTCTTTTGCTTTGTCGCTATCATCGAGTGAGGCGATCAGCTGGATTGGACGGGTTAATCGTTCGAGGTAGGCTTTGAGCTGGGCTTTGAGTGTATTGTCTAACATGATGATTCTTTCCTATTCTTTAACTGAGCGTTTTTAGGACTGATGCAAAATGGTCCCAACGGGGCATGAAGGCAATGTAAGCGCGGCCATCTTGTGTATTGTGGAGACTGTTGGGGCAATTTTGCATCAGTCCATACCCTGACAAAGATCAAGGTATGGAGTGTCGTCGCTTAACCTATCTGATTTCCTTCACGATAAGTGAGCGCGTCAGATCAACGATCTTAGATCTTGCCAACCAGATCCAGAGATGGTGTCAATGTTTCTGCACCTGGTGTCCATTTTGCTGGGCAAACTTCACCTGGGTGGCTTGCAACGTATTGAGCTGCCTGAACTTTACGCAACAATTCTTTTGCATCACGGCCGATACCATTGTCGTGCACTTCCAATACTTTGATTTCGCCAGCTGGGTTTACAACGAATGTACCGCGCAGTGCCAGACCTTCTTCTTCGATCAACACTTCAAAATTGCGGGAGATAGCCAATGTTGGATCAGCGATCATTGGGTAAGCAATTTTGCCGATCGTGTCAGATGTGTCGTGCCATGCTTTGTGTGTGAAATGTGTGTCAGTAGAAACACTGTAGATTTCTACGCCCAGTTTTTGGAATTCTGCGTAGTGATCAGCCAGATCGCCTAATTCTGTTGGGCAAACGAAAGTGAAATCTGCTGGGTAGAATACGAAAACAGACCATTTGCCGTTCAGATCTTCATTCGTTACTGGTACAAATTTACCATTGTGGTAAGCAGTTGCTTTGAATGGTTTTACGATGGTGTTAATCAATGACATGGTAATTTCCTTTATGGTTGAAACGTAGTTAACGTGCTTCGCAACCTAAGCTGACACGTGTTGACTTACATACTGATGACGCGGTGTGCTACGTAATGAAGCCACCATGATAGAGCGTTTTTAAAACTATGAAAAACTAATTAATTTTATCAAGTCAATTAATTTTAACTATCACTCTAAGTATACCGCAAATTTGTTCCGTCCATATGTCATGCCCTTATTGACATTGAGGATCAACCTACATCCCGTCTGAAGCTAATAAAAAGACAGTTTTTTTGCGGCGCAATGCAGGAAAAACGTGATTTATCTTTGCGCAACGTTATAATTCCCGACCACTTCAATTCAAAGGTCACCTACTGTGCCAGATCGACTTGCCGTTCTCACTCAATACCTTTTACCCAAACAGGCACTGACTGGTCTGGCAGGTAAAGCAGCTAATGCCAGATGGGGCAATGTTACAACCCGTTTTATCCGCTGGTTTGTGGGCAAATACCAAGTCAATATGAGCGAAGCGGTGAATCCGGATATCGCCAGTTATGCTACTTTCAATGAATTTTTTACCCGACCGTTAAAACCGGGCGCGCGCCCCCTGGCTAGCAGTGATTTGATCTGCCCAGTGGATGGTGCCATCAGCCAGTTCGGTCCTATTTCTCAGGGGCAGATTTTTCAGGCCAAGGGCCATCAGTTCTCAGCGACGGCATTAATCGGCGGAGACAGCGAGGCAGCAGCAGCATATACAAACGGCAGCTTCGCTAATATCTACCTAAGTCCTCGCGACTACCACCGAATTCATATGCCATGCGATGGCAAACTGACGCGCATGGTGTATGTGCCAGGCGATCTGTTTTCCGTCAATCCAACGACAGCCCGCGGTGTTCCGAATTTATTTGCCCGCAATGAACGCCTGGTGTGCTTTTTTGAATCGGCATCGGGTAATTTTGTCATGACGTTGGTTGGTGCCACCATTGTCGGTAGCATGGCAACGGTATGGCATGGCATTATTAACCCGCCCCGTCCCGGTAAAATTTGCAGCTGGGATTATAAGGATCAGAACATTTCTCTCAAAAAAGGTGAAGAAATGGGGCGCTTTATGTTGGGTTCAACGGTCGTGTTACTGTTTCCACAGGGGGATCTGCGTTTCAACACAACGTGGAAACCGGCTGGTAGCGTTAAGCTCGGCGAAGCCATGGCTGACTTTACGTAACGAGTTCATACCTATCATAGTAATTCGAGAGAACAACAAAGCCCGAGACGTGCGCCTCGGGCTTTGTTGCTTTTGGGCACCCTGCTGACAAGCTTTTTCAGCAACCTCGAGTTATCGGCTCAACTCCACTAATACGCTCAAGACGTTTATTTGTTCACAGAAAAATAACTACCTCGACAGAAATTATTTGCAAAATTCCCTATTCTAGACAATAATCAAATAAGAATGATTCTCATTTAATTTTTAGTTACATCTCATTCACTGATGAAGGACTGTTATGAATACCCATGAGCAATATGATGGCACACCAACTGTGATCAGAAAGACGGATTTGTGCAACGGCAAAACAAACCAGCCTGTATTACGGCTTAAAAGTAAGGAACTCATGCAAAACCTCAGAGAACTTGAGATCGATCATGAAGGAAGAATTTATCGCTTGCGGGTGACCCAACTGAATAAGTTGATCTTAACCGCCTGAATCTATTTATCATCAGCCAGCTACGCATTGTTCTGCTAGTCAGCCAAACTATCTACCAATGAAGGGAGACCTACCGTGCAGAATACTTTATTCAACAATGTTCCAGGTCAACATCATGCAGACAAGTCAACTCAAGCAGAAATTTTACTGTCAGCGGCGCTACATCTCATGTCACACTACAGCGTTAAAGCGGCATCTCCCGAGGGGAGTACCGCATGCCTTAAGCTAGCATCAGTGATTGAGAGGCATTTGAAGGCGTTGAGTGAACTACCAGGAATGACGCCCGTACTCTTGGCGACATGCCAGCAATTGCACGAGCAATGGGCGAGCTTCATTGATGATCTTCTCAGACAGCAACAAAAAAACCGCTACAGCTTTGGTTTGTTTCGTTCAGAAAAAGAACATAAAGCGTAAAAAAGCGACTTCGGATAAATCATGCCAAAGCGGCCATCGCATTAATTGAGATGCAGGTCGCTACTGACATTGATCGACCTGTTCCTGTTACAATTTTATGGTGCGCTCTGATCAAATTAAGCGGGTATCGTATCTTTAAACGATGCACGTTCCGATAGCTTATCGGCAAGTTTTGATAGGTTAGGGTACTCAGTGCGCCACGTGATTTCAGGGAAACGGAAACTTAACCAGTCCAGCGCGCAGACGACACTAATATCTGCCAGTGTCATGTGATTTCCTGAGCAAAACGCGGTTTCGGCCAAGCCTAACGACATCGCTTTGAGTCCAGCATGGACTTTTGCCATCTGACGCTCAATCCATTCACTGCTTTGTTGCTCAGGTGCTCGCAAGGTTTTTTCGAGACGAACTAAAACCCCCGCATCGAGCACGCCGTCGGCAAGTGCTTCCCAGCATTTGACCTCGGCACGCTCACGACCCACTGCTGGTATGAGTTTTCCTACCGGCGTCAGCGTATCGAGGTATTCAACAATGACGCGCGAGTCAAACATTGCCCCACCATCTTCCATGAGCAGACAAGGTACTTTCCCAAGAGGATTGGACTCTTGAATCGTGGTCTCGCTTGCCCAAACATTTTCTAATACAAACGTGTACTCAAGTTTCTTTTCCGCCAAGACGATGCGAACTTTTCTAACGTACGGACTACTAGTAGAGCCAATGAGTTTCATAGTTTTTACAAGAATAATGTGGATTTGATTATAGCATTTTGACGAGGAGAAACTCTCGTAAAGGCAGGGCCAATACGTTAGCGTGTGCCCTTTTTTTCCGCGATCGCATCAGACGCCACTGCTTTCCGCGGCCATCAAATGGTAAAATCGCGGTTTGAGCGCAAAATAAAGCAAAGAACGTAAAGATAACTAATTCCTGAGCTTAATTTAAAACTTTGGAAAGTTTACAAAATTCGCTGCAAGTGTTGTTTTTTGCGCAAGCCTTTCTCTCTTACACTACCACATCGAGCGATCATGTCCTTATCCTCCCTCTCCGCCCTTTCCCCACTTGACGGTCGTTACGCTGGCAAAGTTGATGCCCTGCGCCAGACATTATCAGAGGCCGGCTTTATGCACCATCGCGTCAAAGTCGAAATCTCCTGGTTGCAAGCGTTATCTCAAGCAGGCTTTGATGAGATTAAACCATTCTCCCCTGCAGCGAATGCCCTGTTAGACAAACTGGCAGCTGAATTCTCTGAAGCGGATGCACAACGCATCAAAGACATCGAAGCGGTCACTAACCATGACGTGAAAGCGGTTGAGTACTGGCTTAAAGAACAAGTCAAAGACGTACCAGAATTGGTCGCGGCCAGTGAATTCATTCACTTTGCGTGCACATCAGAAGACATCAACAATACATCTCACGGGATGATGTTGAAAACTGCCCGTGACAGCGTGATGGTGCCAGCCCTGAAAAAACTGATCGCACGTTTGACTGAGTTAGCGCACACTAACGCTGATGTACCGATGCTGTCACGTACGCACGGTCAGGCTGCCAGCCCGACAACTCTGGGCAAAGAGATGGCGAACGTCGTCGCTCGTCTGCAACGCGCCATCAAGCGTATTGAGCAAGTAGAGATCTTAGGAAAAATGAATGGTGCGGTTGGTAACTACAACGCCCATTTGTCCGCTTATCCACACTTTGACTGGGAAAGCTTCTCCAAAAATGTCATTGAACAGCGTCTTGGTCTGGTCTACAACCCCTACACCATCCAGATCGAACCCCATGATTACATGGCAGAAATGTTTGATGCATTTGCGCGCGTTAACACCATCTTGCTGGATCTGAACCGCGATATCTGGGGTTATATTTCAGTTGGTTACTTTAAACAAAAAACCAAAGCAGGCGAAATTGGCTCCTCCACCATGCCGCACAAAGTCAATCCGATTGACTTTGAAAACTCTGAAGGAAATCTGGGGCTGGCAAATTCTCTCTTGCGCCACCTGTCTGAAAAACTGCCAGTATCCCGCTGGCAGCGCGATCTGACGGATTCTACCGTCCTGCGTAACATCGGCGTTGCACTCGGTTACACCCTGCTGGCCTACGACAGTTGTCTGCGCGGCCTGAACAAGCTGGAAACCAATCCTGAACGCCTGGCTGCTGATTTGAATGCAACCTGGGAAGTACTGGCAGAGCCAGTCCAGACTGTTATGCGCCGTTATGCAATAGAAAACCCTTACGAGCAGTTAAAAGAATTAACTCGCGGCAAAGGCATTTCTAAAGAAGCGCTGCGTGAATTTGTCGAAGGTCTGGCAATTCCACAAGAGGCGAAAGATGTCTTGTTAGCGATGACTCCAGCAAACTACATTGGTATTGCCGCCAAATTAGCGAAAGCTATCTAAGAACAGCATTCGAAGCATCGTCGTTCCGGTATTCACCACTCAGATCTGATCTGAGCCAATAAGCGCAATCATCTTTTTGATTGCGCTTATTTTTTTTGCCTCTATATTGAAAATGTAACAATGACATAGTACAGATGCTGAAGACAGTGTTATACAGATCAAATACGGTGCGGCAGGTGCGAACAGTATTCATCTCAAAAAACGCCTTCGCCAGCAGACTTGAACTTTTTTTGCTATATTAGTTCTAATGCGAACTAATTTACTTTTTAACTGGAGTTCTGAATGACGGAAAATCAACGTTATCCCGCAGCAATCGTGGTATTACATTGGCTCATCGCAGCCCTGATCGTATCGGCCTTCGCACTCGGTACGGTGATGACCGACATGCGTATCAGCCCAACGAAGTTACAATATTACTCCTATCATAAATGGCTGGGCGTCACGGTGCTTGGACTCGTTGCTATCCGCCTGTTGACACGTTTATTCACTCACGCCCCCACCTACCCTGCCTCCATGAGCGCATGGCAAGCGAAGGCAGCTGATGCGGCACACGTGTTTCTCTACGTGCTCATGTTCGCCGTACCCTTATCTGGTTACTTTTACACCTCAGCGGCAGGGTATCCAGTGGTTTATTTGGGGCTGGTTCAATTACCTACCTTCATTGCCCCGGATCCAGCCTTAAAAAGCTCTCTCAAAGAATTACATGAGTTACTGACCAATGTGATTCTGGCAGTCGTCGTTTTACATGTACTGGCTGCACTCAAACATCAATTCATCGACAAAGATGGTTTACTGCGTCGGATGACGCTCAACAAATAAATATTAAGGATTGCTATGAGATTTCAATTCAAACCACAACATCTGATCGCTTCAGCACTCGTTGTGGCAATGTCTGTTCCAGCGCTGGCAGCTGTTGCACGACTCGATGCAGCAAAAAGTGCCGTCACGATCGTCTTTAAACAAATGAATGTACCGGTAGATGCTAAGTTTAAAAAATTTGCAGCAACAATCGACTATAACGCAGCAAAACCAGAAACATCAAAAGCCAGCGTCGAGATTGATCTCGCCAGTTTTGATTTGGGTGACGCCGAGTACAACAAAGAAGTATTGAAAAAAGAATGGTTTAACGCTGCGCAGTTTCCAAAAGCAAGCTTCGTTGCAACTGGTATGAAAGCCAACGGTGTGGGTAAGCTCGATGTCACTGGTACGCTGAGCATCAAAGGTAAAACGGCCAATGTCAGCTTCCCGATGAGCATCAAACAAGAAGGCGCCAATCAGATCTTTGACGGCAGCCTGCCGATCAAACGCCTCACCTTCAATATCGGAGAAGGTGAATGGAAAGACACCGGCATGGTCGCCGATGAAGTTACGATTAAGTTTCATGTAGTTACCACGCAGTAAACATCACAAAAGCAGCAAAAAATAGCAGTAAAAATATCGTCATCTTTTGTTACCACCGGAATGTCAATGCAAGGCGCTGACATTCCTCCATTGTCCAATCAGGAGCAACCTATGAAATTAGCAAAACTTATCGCAGCAGCTTTAGTTGTTAGTGCAGCACCGGCATTCGCAGATAACTACACGATCGATCCAACACATACCTATCCAAGCTTTGAAGCTGACCATTTCGGCGTATCCGTATGGCGCGGTAAGTTTGACAAAACAAGCGGCACAGTCACTCTGGACCGTACAGCAAAAACAGGTACAGTAAACATCACGATCGACACATCATCGATCGATTTCGGTTTCTCAAAAATGAATGATCACGCAAAATCTGCTGATATGTTCAACGTTGAAAAATTCCCGACAGCGACTTACAAAGGTACTTCGATCAAATTCAATGGCGACACACCAGTTGCAGTTGAAGGCGAATTCACTTTGTTAGGCGTGACAAAACCATTGACACTGACCATCAACAAATTCAAATGTATTCAACATCCAATGTTGAAAAAAGAAGTGTGCGGTGCTGACGCTTCTGCTGAATTCAAACGTACTGACTTTGGCTTGAACTATGGCACACCACGTTTTGCACCAGAAGTAAAACTGGCTATCCAAGTTGAAGCTGTTCGCGCAGACTAATCACTCGTCTGCTCCTTGACGATCTCAGACTTCTCTTGAGATGGTCCTTGTTGGTTCTGATCAACGCAGATCAGAACCAACATCGGCATAAACAACCGTAACGCAATCTGCTTTTATGCATAGCGTAGCGAAGTAAATAATTTTTGCTTCCGACCAATATCGATAATTCTATGAATAAACGCTACCTACGCAGCATCCGTCTTTTATCCGAATGTATGCAGTTGTTTGAAACAGTATCAAACCGCAGAGTCAGACAACTCGGCTACACCCCAGCACAGTTTGACATCATTGCAACGCTCGGCAATACGCCAGGAATGACTTGCAAAGAACTCGGCGAAAAAACCCTGATCACGAAAGGGACCCTCACCGGGGTACTCGACCGCATGGAGCAAAAGGCACTCATCATTCGTGAACGTGGTGGAGAAGACCGGCGACAGTTATTTGTTAAATTAACGTCGCAGGGCGAAACGATTTTTAAAGATATCTTCCCAAAAGTAATACAAAGTGGTGGAGAAGGATTTGCAGAATATACAGAAGCGGACTATAACGCTCTCGAAGAGGCGTTGAGCAAGTTAAAGTCACACTTAGGGAAGAATGCCGCTTAATATTCACAGCGATGAACTTGCGTGTTTTTAAGCCTGTCGACGATAGAAACATATCGTCGACACATCATCGACGCGTCATCAAAATGACCAGTAACGCGTGAGCATAGCACCCTGATTGATGGATGAATGCATAAGAAAAGCCAGCAATTAATCTGCCCAATTAAATGGGGTCAGTTCAAATGCTGGCTTTTTTATTCTTGCTTCATTCTCAAAAAAGAGAATCAACCCTTCAAACGATTCAGAAGATTAAACAACCGCTCCGTCTGTGTCGTCTTTTTCTTTGACTGGCTTGATCAGATCTTCACGTTTCACACCCAACCACATCGCAATGGCCGCAGCCACGAAAACAGATGAATAGATACCGAAGCAAATACCAATCGTCAATGCAACCGCAAAATAATGCAAGGTTGGACCGCCGATTAACAGCATCGACAACACCATCATCTGCGTACAACCGTGGGTAATAATCGTCCGTGAGATGGTGCTTGTGATCGCGCTATCGATCACTTCTTTGACGGTCATCTTGCGTTGTTTACGGAAGTTTTCGCGGATACGATCAAAAATAACCACGGATTCATTCACTGAGTAACCCAGCACCGCCAGTACTGCCGCTAAGACAGATAAGTTAAATTCCCATTGGAAGAATGCGAAGAAACCCAAAATGATGATCACATCATGCAAGTTGGCGATAATTGCCGCCACCGCAAACTTCCATTCAAAACGAATCGCCAGATAAATCACCACACCGATCACCACGAACAACAAGGCCATCAAACCGTCATGCGCTAACTCGTCGCCCACTTGCGAGCCAACTTGTTCTGTCCGTTGCAATTTAACGTCTGGATCAATGGCTTGTAACGCCGTGAATACTTTTTTCGCCTGATCATCTGCCGAGCTGTCTTGCTTTGGCAATGGCAAACGAATGACCACATCTTGTGCTTTACCAAAGGTCTGCACTGGGACATCGGCGTAACCTAAAGACTCAACGGTTTTACGCACGGCATCGACGTCTGCTGCTTTGGAATACGACACTTCCATCACCGTACCGCCGGTAAATTCAACGGAGAAGTGTAAACCCTTGTGCAGCAAAAAGAAGACGGCGGCCACAAACGTTAAGGCAGAAATGACATTGAAAATCAGCGCATGGCGCATGAAAGGAATGTCTTTTTTAATGCGGAATAATTCCATAATGAATTCCTGAATTCTTATCTAGGCTTACGATTGTTGAGTAACGTCAGTCGTGTTGACCGCATCAGCAGTTGGTTTCCAGATCTGACCAATAGACAAGGAAGTCAGTTTCTTTTGACGACCGTACCAGAGATTCACCACACCGCGTGACACAAATACGGAAGAGAAAATCGAAGTCAGAATGCCCAGGCAATGCACAACAGCAAAGCCTTTGATCGGACCAGAACCAAAGATCAACAATGCCAGACCGACGATAAAGGTCGTAACGTTGGAGTCGAGAATGGTTGCCCATGCATGACCAAAGCCTTCTTCGATCGCTTTTTGTGGCGATTTACCACCACGCAGTTCTTCACGAATCCGCTCGTTAATCAACACGTTCGCATCAATCGCCATACCTAGCGCCAGCGCAATCGCTGCGATACCAGGCAAAGTCAGTGTTGCTTGCAAGAGGGACAATGTCGCCACCAACAACAACAAGTTAACCGACAGTGCCAACACACTGAACGCACCGAACAACATGTAATACACGATCATAAAGATCGAGATCGCAGCAAAACCGTACAGCGTCGAATTACGACCTTGTTTGATGTTCTCGACACCTAATTGCGGTCCAATGGTACGTTCTTCGATGATTTCCATTGGTGCGGCCAGAGAACCAGCACGTAACAACAAAGCCAGATCAGCCGAGGCAGCAGCAGTACCCATACCAGTAATCTGGAAACGAGAGCCGAGTTCAGCATTAATCGTTGGCGCGATCAATACCTCACCTTTGCCTTTTTCAAACAACACGATCGCCATACGCTTGCCGATGCGATTACGCGTCGCTTCACGCATTTTACGGCCACCGTCACCATTCATATCCACAGACACTGCTGGCTGTTGACGTTCATCGAATGTTGCTGATGCGCCAGTAATATAATCACCTGTTGCAACGGGATCTTTGCTCAGAATCAGCCATTCACCACGGTTAGATTTAAATAATTCAGAACCAAACGGCACTGGTGTATTGGTATCGACTGGACCAATCACACTGTCATCTAACAAGCGAACTTCCAGAGTCGCCGTACGGCCAATAATTTCTTTTGCACGTGCAACATCTTGGACGCCAGGCAATTGGACGACGATACGATCCGGACCTTGTTGTTGAATAATTGGTTCAGCAACACCCAGTTCATTCACACGTTTAGATAAGGCACTGATATTTTGTTTAACGCCTTCGGTAACCACTGCCTTGAGGGCTTCTGGTTTCAGGCCGGCTTGCAGATTGAACTCGGTCGCATCGCTACTAACGGCATCAACAAAATTCACATCCGTTAATTGCGATACCAGCAGGGCTTTAGCAGCATTACGGGTTTCTGCATCACGGAATTTAATGGAGATCACATCACCATCACGGCTGATACCAGCATGATGAATTTCTTTATCGCGTAACGTTGCGCGCACAGTCGATTGCAAACCTTGTACGCGCTTGTTCAATACGGCTTTAGTATCGACTTGCATCAGAAAGTGCACACCGCCGCGCAAATCCAGACCCAGATACATCGGCAAGGCATTCAGATTCTGCATCCACTTTGGCGTATTCGACAACAGATTAAACGCAACCGTATAAGTCGGGTCGTTTGGATCTGTATTCAGCGCTTTTTCGATCGCATCTTTGGCTTTGAATTGGGTATCCGTATCTACAAAACGTGCGCGAACGGTGCCTTGTAAGCCATTAAAATCGTAAAAAATGCCATTGTCTTTGAGGCCAGCTTGTTGTATTGCCTGTTCAACGCGGGCTGACAAGCTGCTGTCAATTTTGACTGTCGATTTCGCGCTACTGACTTGAACGGCTGGCGATTCGCCAAAAAAGTTCGGTGCCGTGTATAAACCGCCAAAAACAAGCGCGATCAAAATCAACAGATACTTCCAGAGTGGGTAGCGATTCATAATAAAAATAGAAATGGAAGCTAAAAAGCACAACGCAGTCCAAGGTGAAATGGACTGCGTTGCCGGTGTTTGCTAATTAAATCGCTTTAATGGTGCCCTTAGGCAGCAGCATCGTCACAGCAATTTTTTGTACGACAATTTCTGTACCGTTCGCGACTTCGATGGTCACGTAGGCGTCAGTCACTTTAACTACTTTACCCAGAATACCGCCGGACGTGATGACTTCATCGTTCTTTGCCAGGGCATCCATCATGGCTTTTTGTTCTTTCTGACGTTTCATTTGTGGGCGCAACATCAAGAAATACAGCACCACAAACATCAAAACTAATGGCAAGAAACTCATTAAGCCACCATCGCCACCAAGAATACTAGCAGCACCAGTGGACTGCGCATAAGCGTTAGAAATAAACACGTTAAGACTCCATTCGTTGTAAGAATCAGTGGCTCATACAATCAAACCACTCTTGTTGCAATCACCCTTATGTCGTGACAGATGGGTAATTTTCAATTGGCAAAGCGCCACATTCTAGCATTGGCAGGCAAAAATACCGCTTTTTCGTATGCTTTACTGTGTTTTGCTCATAAAACTTCATCTTGTTATCTATTTTTTAGATGGATTTTGACGTATCCATAGCAAAACTTAGTCGAGTTTTCCAGTCAATATTAGACAAATTTCATGGTTTCCAGCGCCAACTCTGCAGTATTCAGTGCGCCTTCGACAAATCCCTGGTAATCAGAATACGCCTCACCTACGATGTGGATGTTTTTGGCTCCCGATCCAAAATCAAAGGCTTTAAACACGTCCATCACTTTCCACGACCGCACGCCTGGCTGCCAGCCATGATTCGCGGCTCCATACGGAGCACGTGCCCAGTCGCGAATGCCGTAGGTAATCACAGAGTTTTTGATAAACGCTGCGGTTTCTTCAAGGCTCTTTTCTTCAAACATATGACGTGCTTGCTCTGTTAAGCTCAAACCGGAACGATTAATATCAATGAGGCGTTTGACATCACGTGCCACAAACAAGGAGAAAGCTTCAACAATCTTAGCATTCTGATCAATTTCTGCTCGGTCATGCTTATCACCTTCAACTACGTAGTGTTTCCAGAACTCTGTCGAAGGTCGATCCATGTACAACAACACCATACCGTGTCCGTCTTTGTCTTTGTTTTCAGGTCGGCGGAAGTAATGAATCTCACGGGTCGGCAAGCAACTCGCATACTGCTGCGGTTTTTGAGAATAATCCCACCACGGCGCATCGGTGACAAAAAACAGTTTCAACATCGGGAAACCGTTAACGGAATCGAGTTGACTCGCAACGTGCTCAGGCAATGACGATGCCAGCTTCACTAGCGGTAAGCGTGGCAAAGCCAACATCAGACGGTCTGTTTGCAATTCAATCACGCCATTTTTGGTGGTAATTTCCAACGCCAAACGCGGCTGCCCCATGGCAACTTGCTTAAAACTTTTCAAAGCATGCCCACCAGCCAGCGTGACATTGCTCGATGTGCGCAATTTAGCCATGATGCTGTCGGTCAGCTTGGCGCTACCACCATCAATGGTTGCCAGTTCCTGACCGATGGTTTTCAAAGCACGTAACCACCAGATGATCCATTCAATCGCGTTCAGATTTTCTGGCAGCATATGATAGAACGTGCCGGTATCACGCAATTTGGTCAGCGCCAGATGCGACAATACGCCTTGCGCTGACATCGCGTTCCAGAAACCCATGCTCCATAACGGCTGGCCGTTCAACTGCGCGTGTTTGCGCATGCGTTGGTAATCTGCTTCTGTCTGCTTATCGATCCAAGCCTGATCATCGGGCGACTGACCCATGATCAACATGATGCCGCGCTTGAGTAGTTGCAGCGAGTTGAGCCCCAACTCTTCATCGGGCAAATCATAAGTAGGCGCATTTACTTCTTCACCCACTGGGCCACTGAAATCAATCAGTTTCACACCCAGATCGCGGCATAAACCAGCAAAGCGCGGTTGTAGCGTCGGTTCAAAGCGCATCGGCCCCCATTCAGCGGTAAAGCCATCAAGGTCTTCGGTCTCGATGCGACCACCCCAACGATCCGCAGAGCCTTCCAATACCACCACTTGCTGTCCAGACTCAGCGAGTCGCCAAGCGCAATACAACCCAGCAATACCGCCACCGGCGATCACTACAGGATGAAAATTCATGTTGTCTCCTATTTATTTTTTCGTCTACGTGGCGAACGACTCGCTCAACCGCAGAACAATCAACAATGCAGAAATTCTGTCAGGCGCGATTTTACTCTTGGAGAGCGGAAAATAACGATGTATCACCGACTATATTTGAAAAACGTATATCGATATTACAAACGTAAAAAAGGGCCGCACCGCGACCCTTTTCAGACTTCATCAATCATCATCAAGCAAGTTTGATGCTTTGAATTTTCAGATGAATTTATATACCGCGTGAACGATCTGCATGGAATTGCTGCACAAACTCAGGAAAGCGTTCATCATCCAGAGATTTGCGGATGTTTTTCATCAAATCTAAGTAGTAGTGCAAGTTGTGGATCGTATTAAGGCGTGCACCAAGAATCTCACCGGTACGATGCAAATGATGCAGGTACGCACGAGAGAAATTTTTGCAGGTGTAGCACTCACATGTCGCATCTAATGGTTCTTTATCTTCTTTGTAACGTGCATTTTTAATTTTCACGTCACCAAAGCGTGTAAAGATCCAGCCATTGCGTGCATTGCGGGTTGGCATCACGCAATCGAACATATCGATACCATTCGCCACACCCGCCACCAGATCTTCTGGCGTACCAACACCCATGAGGTAATGTGGCTTGTTTTCAGGCAATTTGGGACCGGTATGCGCCAGAATGCGCATCATGTCTTCTTTTGGCTCGCCAACAGACAAACCACCAATCGCTATTCCGTGGAAACCCAATTCATTCAAGCCAGCCAACGATTCATCACGCAGGTGCTCAAACATCCCCCCCTGAACGATACCAAATAAAGCGTTCGGATTTTCGTTGGCATTGAATTCATCAATCGAGCGCTTTGCCCAACGCAAAGACATGCGCATGGATTTGCCAGCTTCTTCGGTGGTTGCCGGACGACCATCGATTTCGTAGGGCGTACATTCGTCGAACTGCATCGCGATGTCGGAATTCAGCGCACGTTGAATTTGCATCGAGATTTCTGGTGACAAAAATAAGCGCTCACCACTGATCGGAGAAGAAAACTTGACGCCCTCTTCCGTAATTTTGCGCATCGCGCCAAGCGAAAACACCTGGAAGCCACCTGAATCAGTCAGGATCGGTTTATCCCATCCCATAAAGTCATGCAAACCGCCAAATTTATTCAGAACGCTTAAGCCCGGGCGCAGCCATAAATGGAAGGTATTACCCAGAATGATGTGCGCATCGATTTCTTTCAATTCCAGCGGCGACATCGCTTTGACGGAACCATAGGTACCGACTGGCATAAAAATCGGTGTTTCGATTTCACCGTGGTTGACCTTCACACGACCGCGACGGGCTGCCGTAGTCTTGTCTTTTTTGATGAGCGTAAATTCCAGCATAATCTTTCCTTGTGTCCTACTTGGTAGCGGACACGCTAAATGTGTGTTTTTATTTCTCTGTTGCGCCAGCGTCTGTCTGCGCGTCTGAGGTATTGGTCAGTAACATCGCATCGCCATAACTGAAGAAGCGGTAATGCTGTGCAATCGCATGGGCATAGGCTGCCTTAATGCTATCGTAACCTGCAAAGGCAGACACCAGCATCATCAACGTTGATTTTGGTAAGTGAAAATTCGTGATTAAACGATCCACCGTTTTAAACACATACCCGGGTGTAATGAATAATTGGGTGTCGTCGCTACCAGCTTCCAGTTGTCCGGATTGCGACGCAGATTCTAGGGCACGCATACTGGTTGTACCAACAGCAACCACCTTGCCACCAGACGCTTTTGCAGCGCGGACTGCGTCAACTGTCTCTGTCGGCACGGTGTACCACTCGCTGTGCATAACGTGCTCTTTCAGGTCTTCGACACGCACTGGCTGAAACGTCCCCGCGCCTACATGCAAGGTAACATAAGCAAGTTGTACGCCTTTAGCCTGGCAACGCTGCAATAAATCCTGATCAAAATGTAAACCAGCAGTCGGTGCAGCAACCGCACCCGGCACCCGGTTATAGACCGTTTGATAACGTTGTTCATCAAAGTCGTCCGCATCATGCTCAATGTAGGGCGGCAGCGGCAAACGGCCATATTGCTCCAGCAATACGAAAATATCCGATGGAAAAAACAAGGTAAAAAACTCGCCTTGGCGTTCACCAACAACCACATCAAAGGCGTCTGCGAGGCGAATTTTACTACCTGGCAATGGCGATTTAGATGCTCGCATCTGGACTAACACGCTGCGATTTTCATCGGTATTCGACAATACACGCTCCACCAGCAACTGCACTTTACCGCCAGTTTCTTTGGCACCAAAAAAACGCGCCTTGAGAACCCGGGTGTCATTAAATACCAGCACATCGCCTGCGGTTAACTGGCTTAATACATCTGAAAAACGACGATCAACCAATTGATCACCGTCCACGTGCAATAAGCGCGATGCGGTGCGATCCGGCAATGGCATTTGCGCGATCAAGGACTCGGGCAAATCAAAATCAAAGTTACTAAGAGTATATTTCATGCTCGGAAAACCAAAAGAGTGAAAACAAAATGCTGCGCACTGTATAAAAAATCAGTAGAATAGTTTGCGACATGCTATTCTTTTGAGAATATCGCCTCTGTTTTTGAACAAAAAGCATTATTTTTATCAACTACGCCAACAGCAAAACCTACCATTTTACACCCATGGCAGCGCAAGCCCCAAATCTACCCGTCGTCAACACCGAAATCGCCTTAAAACCGGACGATGCGACAAGCAATGGGCGAGCCACTGCAAAAAAAACATCCAAAAAACCCGCCGCCAGCAATGCCATCAAAGCCAGTGACAAATTAGCCAAATTGGGGCTACGTAAAGACATGGATTTTGCGCTGCATTTACCGATGCGATATGAGGATGAAACCAGCATCACCAGTATGCACGACGCATCACTGCGTGGTGGAAGTATGGTGCAGGTAGAGGGTGTCGTGACTGAATCGGATGTGCAGTACCGGCCAAGACGGCAGTTAGTCGTCACCATCAGCGATGACAGCGGTCAGATTGTCCTGCGGTTTCTCAATTTTTATGGCAGTCAGCTCAAACAGTTTGCCAGTGGGGTACGCGTGCGGGCACGTGGCGAATTAAAGCACGGTTTTTTTGGCGCCGAGATGGTACATCCCGGCTATAAAATCGTTAATGAAGGTGCCCCACTGCCAATGGCGCTCACGCCTGTCTATCCCTCCGGCGAGGGCGTTCCGCAGGCATTATTACGTAAAGCCATCGCCAACGCGTTAAGCCGAATGCACTGGCGCGATACGTTGTCACCCGCGCATCTTGCTGCACTGGGATTGCCCGGCATCGAAGAAAGTGTGCGCATCCTGCACAACCCACCACCGGATATCGATCAATATAGCCTGATCGAACACGAACACCCAGCATGGCAGCGCGTCAAATTTGACGAACTGCTGGCACAACAATTATCCCTTAAACGCGCACAGATTACCCGCCGTAGCAAAGGCGCGAACGCGCTCCCTGTGGTCGGTGAACTGAGCAACGCGTTTCTGCTAAATCTGCCGTTCTCGCTGACGGGCGCCCAGCAGAAAGTTCTGGCGGAGATCCGTCACGACCTCCGTGCCAGCTATCCGATGCAACGCCTGCTGCAAGGGGACGTGGGAAGTGGCAAAACCATCGTTGCCGCATTAGCCGCTGCACAGGCGATTGATAACGGCTATCAGGCAGCACTCATGGCACCGACGGAGATTTTAGCAGAACAACATTTCCGCAAAATCGCCGCTTGGCTGGAGCCACTCGGCATCAAAACAGCGTGGCTGACAGGTAGTCTCAAAAAGAAAGAAAAAGACAGCGCTAATGCGCTAATCAGCTCGGGTGAAGCGCATTTAGTCATTGGTACACATGCGCTGATACAGGACACTGTGCAGTTTAAAAAATTAGGTTTAGTGATTGTCGATGAGCAGCATCGCTTTGGCGTCGGTCAACGTCTGACACTGGCGAACAAAGCCGAACAAGGCAAAGTGCCTCATCAGTTAATGATGTCGGCCACCCCCATTCCCCGCACGCTGGCAATGACGTATTTTGCCGATCTAGAAGTATCGGTCATTGATGAGCTACCTCCCGGTCGCACCCCAATTGTTACCCGCGTTATCGACCAGAACCGCCGCGATGAAGTCATTGCTCGCGTGCATGCTGCAGCACAAGAAGGCAAACAAGTGTATTGGGTTTGCCCATTGATCGAGGAATCAGAAACCTTACAACTACAAACCGCCACCGATACTCACGCCATGCTAGCACAAGCCCTGCCTGGCGTTCAGGTGGGCTTAGTACATGGTCGTTTGAAGCCCACTGAAAAACAGCAGGTGATGGATGACTTTATTCAAAACCGTAGCCAGGTCTTGGTGGCAACCACGGTCATTGAGGTTGGTGTCGATGTCCCGAACGCCAGCCTGATGGTGATCGAACACGCAGAGCGTTTCGGCCTGTCGCAGTTGCACCAGTTACGTGGGCGCGTCGGGCGCGGCGCCGCGGCAAGCGTGTGTCTGCTGTTGTATCTGGGTCCACTCGGTGGCACTGCAAAACAACGATTAGCCACCATGCGGGAGAGTAACGATGGTTTTGAAATCGCCCGCAAAGATCTGGAACTGCGCGGCCCGGGTGAATTTTTGGGAGCACGTCAGTCTGGCGAAGCAATGCTGCGCTTTGCAAATCTGGAGACCGATCAATGGCTGGTCGAAAAAGCCCGGAATCTAGCAGACGATTTATTAAAAAATGATCCTGTCACCGTCGCCGCGCATCTAGAACGCTGGCTGGGAAACCGTGAAGAGTTTTTACGGGTTTAGAACTTGATCGCCATGCACCCTCTTTCCCTTGAAAAATCCTTACCCGAACAAAATACGCTGCCCCCCACAGTTAAAAACTCGCAGAAATGACGAGTCTAAAAATAACATTGGATTAGTTAAAGCAAGCGCCATATCACAGTTAACTCGCCACTCTATTTTTATTTTCACACCACTCATCCCTGCCCGTAGAACGGTTACTGATGGCTTTGAGTTCAAGTCTTATGCGCGCGGAAGAGGCGTCTCAACCAACTTCGCGGTGAGGCAAGTTCCCAACGATCCCAGCGCTTGATTAAATGCATCCAGACTTAATTGTGCTGTTGCCGTCGCAAGGCATGAGGTGATTCCACTCCCGTCAGAAATGTACGGCTCTAATTGCGTCAGAATCGAATCAGCTGGATCAAGAAAACTGATCTGAGGTGCAGCTATTTCAAAAAAAGATTTCAACCATGGTAGATGCGTTGACGACATTGTCATGACATCCAGTGATGGATGCGTGGCGAGTAATTGATCGATAAACGCAGTTACTGTTTGTTGTGTGCGTTCTGGGTGATTTAAAAAATCAAAATTTTCCACCAGATCGACCAAGGATGATGCATTACTTAAGACAACCAAGTCTGGTTTGGATTTGTGTTGATCAACATACGCCTGCATCGCAGCGCTATTGACCATCGATTTCACACCCAGAATAGCAACTTGTTTCGTGGAAGACTTATCTAATGCTTCTCTGACCGGTGGAAACACACCAATCACAGGAACGCTAGCCAGAGCACGTAACTCATCCAACACAACGATACTTGGTGCATTCGATGCGAGTATAACAGCGGCACATCCTTGTGATTCTAAAAAATCAGTCGCAACACGCACGGATTGCAGTAACTGCTTTGGTGTTTTAGTACCATACGGAAAACTCGCGCGATCTGCAAAATAGACAATATCCTGCGATGGGAAGCGAAGGCGGACTCGCTCCACAATCGCATAACTGCCGATCCCTGCATCAAAAATACCTATTGGGTGATGGAGTTCCATTGTTGATTGACACCTATATTAATACCTAAATTGAGAAATAAAGATTACTGGATTGACCTCACAGCGTGACGATTCAAGCACACGTCATGTGATGTTCTAACTACAATGAATCTGCATGATGCAATTTCAACACGTCCACCACCGATTTTTATCAAAGAATGCCATTTGACATTTGAAAAGCTTAACGCGGTACTACCATTAAGACAAATCGACGCGAAAGAACAAGCACAGTCTTGAATTGCTGTGAGCCAAACGTTTCCAAAAAATGAGCGCCAATAATGTCAGCGATAGCAGGCTACTCAGATCCATGATAATGTTATCAGCTAATTTTATTTATATAAAAATGAGATAAGACATACAGCAGACCAGCTTCACGATAGTGATGAGGAAAATATAGGTCTGAGCAGTATTTATGCATCAATACAGGATCATTTTATTTTTCAACGTAAGCAGAGATTAATCGGCACCTCGCCTTTAGCCCGACTCTGCCTAACGTCAATGATGTTCTATCGCGGAGGCAAGGTTCATGGTACGACTAAGTTTATTTTTACTGCTCAATCTAGTAACGCTGATCGCGTCTTCCGCGGAGAATAAATTAAAGTTTTGCTATATCGATCACTCAATGTCCCCATGGATCACCGGTGCCAACCAAGGTCTAGTTCTTTCAGCCATTCATCAGGCAGAACATGATCTCAATCAGGAGTTTGAACTGCTTAGGCTCCCTTGGAAACGCTGCCTCAATGAGGTAAAAGAGGGACGAATACAAGCTGCTATTGGTGCCAGTTATATGAAAGAGCGTACCATCTGGGGGAGTTATCCAACTACGACGCATGGTGCCTTGAATAAGGATCTCCGTCTCTTTAATGCCAATTTTTATCTCTACCGTCACATGAATAGTAAAGTGCGCTGGCACAATCAACATCTTGAACATGCAGATAATCTGCATGTCGGTGTCCAACTTGGCTATAGCGTCGGGAGAGACCTTGAAAAACTCGGTTACTCGATCACCTATCTCCCTGCCAGCGATGATTTAGTTGGCGCCTTTAAATCAGGAATGCCGGAAGTCATCGTATTGGAAGAGGCAGAAGCAAACAGGATCATGAACAAAAATACCGCACTAAAAAATACGATGATTCGGGACGATGAACCAATTAAGATTGCTGAACAATATTTACTGTTCAATGCAGATTTTTACAACGAGCATAAGGTGCAGGTAAACACTATCTGGGCAACGCTGGGGAAGACCAGAAAAAGTAAGTCGTATCAACGTGAAACAGCAAAATATTTAAAACCCAGATAAGACAGACATGATCAGATGAAATTCAATTCAATCCCATTACCCAAAGGATCAGTAAAAAAAATCTGCTGCTGGGTAGAGAACCCTTCAGAAGCTGGAATTTCTGCCAAGCGATAAGGGATTCCCGCCTCCCGCAATTGCTGCAACATCATCTCGCTCTCTGTACATTGAAATGCAACGTGATCAAAACTGGTCTTGAGCGCACTTTGGCGCTGCTCGCCGTGACGTGCTTCGGACAAATGCAACACTGCTTCGCTTCCCGCATACAACCAATAACCAAAACTGGCGATGGCAGGTCGTGGCCCAACCCTGAGACCAACGAATTGGCAGTAAAAATCTTTCAACACTTCCATTTGCTCACGGTCAGAACGTAAATTATAGTGACTCAATGCGGTAGCTGGCATAACGTTGTCCTTCGTGTAAGTGGCGAATGTCTGATACAAGATAGAGCTTAACGACTACTTTTCTCGATGACTTTATCGATCATCTTCCGACGTAGATCAGTGTCGGTACCCGTGGCGTTTTCATCTTCAGTCTGTACTGGCTTAGGGTGAACAAAGCCCTTGGTATCAGTGAGTTTCATCGTTTTAGTTGTCGGATTTTGATCGCTACATTCCGTGTCAGAAAATACTGTTCTGCCCTGAATAATACAGCGACGCACACCCGATTCCACGGTCACTGGCGGCGGTGCACCAGCGTTTTCCTGATCAGGCAAATTGAGATCCTTGATGCCCGTTGCTTTCTGTAACTCATTGCCGATCACCTTACCAGAGCTCTGCCAGCGTGCGAGGGCTTCCTGAAACGGCAAATGGCCGTAGCGCATGGTGTAAAGAGCCATCATACCCGCGGCAGCCACGATCATAGATAGAATGGACACCCAGACAAGATTGATACCCGTTTGTCGTGTCAGTCTCATGGCAATTCCGCGTTATTCATTCGTTTTAAAATCAGTTCGGTCCGGCGCTGGAGATATCCTGAGCCTTGGTTTTTATCGAAATAACGTGGCTTAGGTAACATCACGGCGAGGCGTGCGGCCTGTGCAGGTCCCAGCGATGCCGCATTGATCCCGTAATAATGGTGTGCTGCGGCCTCAGCGCCAAAAATACCGACACCCCATTCGACAGAATTGAGATAAATCTCCAGAATGCGTTCTTTACTCATGCAGAACTCAAGCATATACGTAATGATGAGTTCCTGACCTTTGCGGAGATAGCTGCGTTCGCCGGATAAAAACAGATTTTTAGCTAACTGCTGGGTAATTGTCGAGCCGCCAGAAACAACTTTTCCTTTTTTCTGGTTTTTTTCGTAGGCTTTCTGCATTGCTTCCCAATCAACCCCTTCATGATCGACAAAGCTGTCATCTTCAGATGCGATCACTGCACGTTTGAGGTTATTAGAAATGCGGTTATACGGCACCCATTGATGCTGTAACTTGGCGTTCGGATCTTTCTCTTGCAGGACACTTAATTGATGACGCATGAAGCTGGTCGATGACGGATTAAAGTTAATCCACCACGCAATTTGCACAAAAAAATACGCCTGCAATAACAAGACAAACAGGATGGGAGCTACCACTAACCAAAACAGTAAACGACGAAAGATTTTCATATTTTCCAGAGGTTTCAGACCGGCTTTATTGCTTGTAATTCTGTGCGCAAAGTACGCAATACCGGTTCTGTTTGTGGACGTACGCCACGCCAAAGATAAAATGCCTCAGCTGCCTGCTCTACCAGCATTCCCAGTCCATCGCGACAGACGGCACCCCATTCATGAGCCAAACGCAGAAAAGCGGTGGGCGTTGCCGCGTACATCATGTCATAGGCAAGCGTGGCAGAAGTCATGATACCAGTCGGTAACGGTGGCACATCGTCACTCAGACTGGCTGAGGTTGCGTTAATGATCACATCAAATGGGCCAGATAATTGCTCAAACGTCGCCACTTCCACCACACTGCTAGGCGAGAACTGTTGCGCGATGGCTCTTAAATCCTGCGCCTTAGACAGCGTACGGTTAGCAATCCACAAGCTGGCTGGTTGTTGCTCAAGCAACGGCAGTATTGCACCACGTGCTGCGCCCCCGGCACCAAGCAGCAATACGCGTTTGCCGCATAAAGGAACGCCAGCATTGTTCATGATATCAGCCACCAACCCGATGCCATCTGTGTTATCGCCGATCAGATGATCTACTTCAAACTTTAAGGTATTAACGGCACCAGCTGCTGCGGCACGAGGGGTTAGCTGATTAGCGGGTTGATTTGCCAATGCATAGGCTTCTAGTTTAAATGGCACCGTCACATTCGCTCCTTTGCCACCACTGGCGCGAAATGTCTCGACCGTTTGCACAAAGCTCTCCAGCGGCGCCATCAAGCGCTGGTATGCCAACTGTTGCCGCGTTTGCTCTGCAAATGCGGCATGAATCGAAGGTGATTTACTGTGCGCAATAGGGTTGCCAATCACAACATACTGATCCAGCACATTTGATGACGCCACTGAATTATTGACCAATACGGTACTCAACTTTTACCTCCGCGTAATTCTGTCTCTAGCTGCTCATCACGGGTAAACTTAAAACGAGTAATGACAACCCATAAATCGTTCTTATCAGCAGAACGCATATTCTGTGGAAATTTTTCAAATGGTGCCGCATGTCGAATAATACGTAATGCGGCTTTATCAAGTTCTTTACTACCAGACGATTTTTCTATGCGTGGGCCACCATCTTTTTCATAAATGGTGCCATCCTGAAAAATCGGAATGTACACAATCAGCTCACCGTACAATTTTTTGCCGTCTTTTTGTGGGAAATGGACCGTGCCAAAATCCTCGATCCTTTTTTGCATCTCTTTGTAATACAGTGCATAGCCCACTTTTTGCGTACTTGGCGTAATGAATGTTTTACGTGGACGTTTATTCTGATCTTCAATCGTCTGTGAAATCTCAGCCGCCATCCGCGCAAGCGCTTTGGTGGTATCGAGATCATCGTCCCCTTTCGTCGGAGCACGGCTATCATCGAGACGTCTTTTTTCATGTTGAGGAAGACGGAAAGTCTCCTGACGGCTGGCCTGGTCCAGCAACTCCTTTTGCTGCTGCTCGAGCTCTTCAATGCGTTTAGTGGCGGCACGTATATTGTCACCATCTTCACTTTTCTGCATATCCGGCAGAGGTGACTTACTACGCCCACTATCACTGGCGCCTCCTCCATCGAGATCAGCTTGCGCGAGTGCTTCGGCTTTTAAGGGTTTCTTATCATGCTTAGCATTGACTAAAATCACTTCTAAACCAGGATCAGCCGCTTTCGTTTCCGTCGTATCACACGCAACGAAATGTACCAGCATTAATGCTGCATGCACCATCACCGATACGGTGATGGCAATGGTCAGTATCAAATTATCGAAAATTGATTTCAATGGTTTGTTTTCCGTCTTATTGTCTGACTTTATACCAGTCTGATGAATACCAAAAACTCATGCACGATTTATGGTTGCGTATTTTCTTGAATTGTCACTTTTTCGTTCTGCAAAACGCCATCGGTATCATCAATATCAATTGCATTAGCATCGCCTTGCAGTGCTTGCTCGCTATCCACTGCTGCCTCCGTTTGCTCCTCTAAACTGTCTTCTTGTTGAGCGATTTGATCGCCCCCCTCGTCACCGACGTCTTCTTCCTCGTCTTCACCCAGTTCTGTTACGGTATTAAGTACTTCCAGCAAGCGCGCCTCAACGCTTAGATCAACTTCATCCCAGCGCAAAATATCGAGCTTGACTTGTGCACCACGTGCCGTCTGCGGCATACCAGGCAAGCGTATCACGAGTGGAATATCAACCAGTCGGAGAATTTCATCTTTCAGAACCACCGCATCGACCTGGCGGGCACCCTCTTGCTGCAACCAGCGCAAACACCAGTAACGTTCCATTGTTGACTGGAAATCAGCGTATGCGGAATAAGCTGCGTCAAAACCAGACACAATCGCAAACAGGTCCGCGTCTTTTGGTTTAAAGGTCGCAACAAACGGCGCAGTAATGCCGTGCTCTACGCAGGCAATAATTTGCCATTGATTAACCAGATCAGTATAACGACGTAACGGCGAGGTGCTCCACGCATATTGATCAACGCCCAATCCTTGATGGGGCGCTGCGTGCGTCAACATACGCACTTGCATACGTCCAGCCCACCCACCCTGACCTCGACCACCTGCAACGCCCTGCGCGCGGTAGATGCCAGGAATACCATGGTCGGCCATGAGCTTGCCCCAGGTACTGTTAGCAAAAATCATCAGCTCAGCCACCATCTTATCAAGCGGTGCGCCACGCTTGCGACGAACGATACTAACCACGTCATCTTCAACGTAAAAGTTAAAATCAACACGATTAGTTTGTTCTGGTTTCATACCAAAACTTTCGCGCTTGGCCATGCGGCCTTTTTCTAATTCTAATGCCCATTTCCAGATATGTGCGATCTCAGCTTTATGCGGATATTCACCGGTATTGTTTGCCAGATTGTCTTCTGTCACTAAGGCATCCAGATCGTTATGACGCAGATTGGAGGCCATTGGAATAGCTTCTACTTTTGTCTCCGTCGCAACCACAGTCCAATCTTCGGTATTGATGATGGCATACAACGACAAGGCCGGACGCGTCTGCCCCGCACCTAAGGTGTAGGCATTAACCAGCTCGTCTGGCAACATCGTGATCTTGTCACCGGGCATATACACAGTCGACATACGTGAACGGGCAATCTGATCGATGGCGTCGCCTCGCCGTATACCTAACGCTGGTGCGGCGATATGAATGCCAATACGCAGTTTGCCATCGCCAAGTTCCACGACAGAGAAAGCATCATCAATCTCTGTGGTGGTCACGTCATCAATCGAAAATGCCTGAACATCAGCCACCGGTAAATCCGTTGGTAATGCAGGAACGTCGATGGATGGGAATCCCGCACCTTTAGGGAAATTTTCAAAATGAAACTTCGCCAGATGTAATTCTTTGGGACTAGGAATGCCGCCCACAGCGAGCATCAATCGTTGAGAAGATGTTTGCAATGTATCGCAGGCTTCTGCCAGCGCTTTGTATTCAATGCTGTTTTTGTCGGGTTTAAATAACAATGACAAGGCCAGCGATTTCATCGCCTCTGGCAGACGCTGTTGCTTCAATTCTTCAACGTAACCAGCCTGAATCAGCAATTGCTGCTTTTTCTTCTCAATGCCTGCCAATGCGGCCTTAAGAGATGCTTCTGGTGCGGCCTTATATCTGCCACGACCTTTTTTATAAAAATAGACCGGTGCTGTATGCAACGCAAAAATCAATCCGGCCGCTTCGGTTGGTTGAGGCGCATGCCCAAAATATTCAGCGCCTAACTCAGCGAAACCAAATTCTTCTTGTCCTGCCACTTCCCATAAGAATTCTAGATCAATCTCAGCTGCAGCGGCTTTCGCCTGCTCAATCAGGCTGACAGGATCAGGCGACGTAAATTGCAACAAGACGTCTTTGGCTTTAACCTTAGTACGCTTACCGCTTGCTAATTCAACCTGATAGGCTTCACCTGCCTGTGATAACACGCTACCTGCCTTAAAATCACCGGATTCTTCAAAAAATAAATTCATTCAATACTTCTTTATAAACATCGATGTGTACAAACTGTCTTGCCCGTCAGGCTGACAATATGCTGTATTTTCAGGAAGCATTCTGAACGCTCCCCACCTTGTGTTCCATCCTACAATGCCATGCTGCAATACCATGCAGCCCCGCGCTCAAATCTAATCAACGTCAATGCCGATTCGCCTGCAAGCTTCATTACAGATTGACAATTCCGGGCAAAAATACCTCCGTCACCAGCAAACATGCGCCTTTGCGCCAGAACAGTGATCGTCGTGCTGGCAGCGTTCTAGCATGCATGTCTGGTACTGCTCGCTTGATTCTTTGTATCAGCGGATGACTCGTATGCAAACGGGCATAGGACAAAGCGCCCCGTTCAACCAGCGGATCATTAAACAAGGTACTGCCCAAAGACCGCTCACCCAATGCATGAAACAAAGGCCATTGATTCGCCGTCGCATTTAGCGGTACGACCGTATGGCCATAGATCATCGGTACGCCATCACACTTGAGTAAGACCTCGCGCTGGCGCACTTTGGCAGGTCTTGCCAAACCGATATTAGTGTACTCATCATGCAGACAACGTGTCTGGTGTTGCGACAATCGCTGGACCCGAAACTGATCACAGCGCGCCACCAATCTGGCGGTCAATGAGTCGCGGTTGCAAAGCCAGTCTTGCATCTCTGGCCGAGTCTCGATCGTATTGACGTGATCTACCCAATGCGCAATGGCGAGTCGACGTGGCTCGCTAACAGACAAGGGCAAGTACGAATCACGCATGGATCACACTGGCATCACAGAATGCCATGACCTCGTCAAACATGTCCGCAAACTCTGCCAGGCCATGATCACTTCCCTCAATAATCTGCTGTCTGGCACCCTGATAAAAGGTCACCATTTCGCGCCAGTCCAGTACTTCATCACCCGTTGCTGCCAATAAAAAATAGCGCTCTGGATGTGTGATTGTCGTTACTGCCAACGCGCGCAATTCATCTACATACGCCGCTTTAAATTCGAATCGTTCGTCGCTATGGTAGTAGGTGGTAACGCCAACATAGCTTTCTAATTCGCGTAGTGGCTTGACAGCGGGATTGACTAGCATCGCTTTACAGCCATACTTCTCTGCCAACCAAGTCGCATAAAAACCACCCAGTGAAGAGCCGATAATCGTCACTGCCGCGGGATCAACACCCGCTAATAACTGTTCTGCCTGCACGATTGCCAAGGCAGGGGATGGCGACAGCGCAGGGCAAAAAAACTCCGCACTTCGGCCACAGCGATCCATGTATTCTTGCATCGCCCTGGCTTTAAATGAGTTGGGTGAAGATCGAAAGCCGTGCAAATACAAAATCATACTACCCCTGCCTCTGCGTTATTTTTTGCTTTGAGGGCATCTAGTAATTGTTGATGCACACCACCAAAGCCACCATTACTCATGACCAGAACGTAATCGCCAGGTTGCGCCTGCGCGACTATCGCCTCGACCAACGCTGGTATCAAATGAAAACTTTGCGCCTTCGCTCCCAATGGAGACAAGGCCTCGCTCAGATTCCAGCCTAAGGCATCTTTTCCTTCTTGCGCACCAAACCCAAATACCAAATCAGCCTCTTTGAGACTTTCTGATAATGCCTGCTTCATGGTGCCGAGCTTCATGGTATTTGAACGTGGTTCCAAGACAGCAAGAATGCGGGCTGAGCCAACTTTACGACGCAAACCAGCAACGGTGGTGGTGATTGCGGTGGGGTGATGCGCAAAATCATCGATCACTGTCACGCCGCGCTCTACACCGCGCACTTCCATACGGCGCTTGACGTTGACAAACTCAGTCAGCGCCGCAATAGCGATCGAAGGTGTCACGCCGACATGACGTGCAGCTGCAATCGCTGCCAATGCGTTCTGGCGATTGTGCTCGCCGTTCAGTTGCCAGCGAACTGTCCCTTGCAACGCATCGTTAAAATAAACATCAAAATCTTCGCCGTTGCCTAACACTAGACGCCACGCCTGATCTACACCAAAGAATTCTTTCTCACTCCAGCAACCACGTGCGACCACGCGTGCGAGCGATTCATCCTTGCCATTCACAATCAAGCGCCCTACACCCGGCACCGTCCGCACCAGATGATGAAATTGCGTCTCGATCGCCGTCACATCGGGAAAAATATCTGCGTGATCGTATTCGAGATTATTCAGAATCGCCGTTTTGGCATGGTAATGAACAAATTTACTGCGTTTATCAAAGAACGCAGTGTCATATTCATCTGCTTCAATCACAAAAAAATCAGACGCCTGCGTGCCGTGTAAGCGGGCAGAAATGCCAAAATTCAGCGGTACGCCACCAATCAAAAATCCTGGTGCATAGCCAGCATAGTCAAGAATCCAGGTCAGCATGGCGGATGTTGTCGTTTTACCGTGTGTTCCTGCTACGGCCAACACCCATTTATCCCGCAAAATATGTTCACCCATCCATTGTGGACCCGATACATACGGCAAGCCACGATTCAGGATTTCTTCCATCAAGGGATTTCCACGGGAAACCACATTGCCGATCACATATAAATCCGGTGCTAAAGCAACCTGTTCAGCACCAAAGCCTTGCGTCAACTGAATCCCTTGCGCTTCAAGCTGCGTACTCATCGGCGGATAGACGTTGGCATCACACCCAGTCACTTTGTGTCCGGCTTCTTTTGCTAAAATAGCAAGTCCACCCATAAACGTGCCGCAGATACCTAAGATATGAATATGCATAATTTCACTTATTTTCAGAATCCCGTAATTCTACCTGAGAGCTGCGTGGTTTCCCTATGCACGAAGGGATAGATCTTGAGTTATGATGCCATCATGATGATTCAAACTCCTACAGAAGCAGAAGCATTGCGTGCTGAAATCGCCGCCCTTGCCGCCCGCATGATTGCGGAAGATGGTGCCGATTACGCCTCAGCAAAGCGAAAAGCCGCCAAACAATTGCTTGGCAATCAAAAAATCAAAGGCGATGTCTTACCGGATAACGAGCAGATCGAACAAGAAGTCCGCGAATACAACGAATTGTTTTTCGGAGACACTCAACCTCAGAGACTGTTGCAACTGAGACAACTTTCTGCTCGATTAATGACTGAATTTGAGCGTTTTAATCCCTACCTCGTTGGCGCGGTACTCAATGGCACGGCCGGACCACATTCAGACATTTATCTTCATTTATATACAGACAATAGCAAAGACGTTGTCATCTTCCTTTTAAATAAAGATGTGCAATTTGAGGTGTCCGAAAGCTTCGGAAAACGTAACGAGAGCGTAGAAACATTGAGTTTTATGGTCGAAAACGAAGGCGTACATCTGGTTTTGCATGAAACAGATGCAATCCGAAACGGTAACGGCAAAAGCACAGAGCGGGCTAACTTAGCGACATTGCAAGCATTGATCAACGCAGAAACTTAAGACATTGAGTGAAAAATGAGCAAAAAAATATTCCCTATCGCCACAGTGATCGCAGTTCTTGGTCTCGGTTTAGGTATTTTTGCGGGTAATCTACGTGCCAGTGCCGAGATTCCACAAGATAAAACCGTGGCCCAGCTTTTTGCAAAAACCTTGCCTGACAGCACTGGCAAGCCACAAGCATTAAGTCAATGGCAACATCACTTTCTAGTAGTTAACTTCTGGGCAACCTGGTGCGGCCCTTGTGTTCAGGAAATGCCAGAATTGTCCGCCCTACAAAAAGAGTTACAAAGTAAATCCGTGCAAATTATTGGCATGGGGATTGATAGCCCGAGTAATATTGCTGAATTCACAAAGAAATACAGCATTAGCTACCCCATTTATGTCGCGGGCATGGACGGCAGTGAATTGACACGGCAATTGGGTAATCAGGCGGGCGGACTACCTTTCACGGTGTTAATTAATCCCGAAGGAAAAGTTGTCAAAAACTATCTTGGACGCCTAAAAATGGACCAGCTACGCGCTGACATTGCCAAATTTTCTGCGGAAAAGGCAAAGTAAGTCGTTTTTTTCTTGCCAATCTGTAGCCATTAGCGGCAAAATGCGCCCATCTTCGTCAAATTGAATCCGACTATGGCAAGCAAACTGCTGCTACTGAATGGCCCCAATCTGAATTTGCTCGGCACCCGTGAGCCTGCCACGTATGGCTATACGACACTCGCCGACGTGGAAGCCGCAGCTCAGGCACAAGCACAAGCCGCCGATGCAGAATTAGCGGTTTTTCAAAGTAATCATGAAGGCACATTAATCGATCGCATTCATGCGGCACGGTTGGAGCACGTAGATGCCATCGTGATTAATCCTGGTGGATTGACGCATACTAGCGTTGCCTTGCGTGATGCCCTTGCAGGAGTTGCCATTCCGTTCATCGAGGTCCACATCTCGAATGTTCATCAGCGCGAGGCATTCCGGCACCACTCTTTCCTTTCAGCAATTGCCAAAGCAGTCATTTGCGGTTGCGGGACCGACGGTTATCGACTGGCTATTGATTTTTCCCTAAAAAATATCTAATTTCTTCTAACTTCGCTTATTTAACATACATTTTCATTCATTTTAATGTACAATCCGCAATTCGGCAGCATTGCAAGAACGGGTAATTCGTTCTATATTGCGCCCTTCAGATAATTCAGAACTACTTTTTTTAAGGGGATTACACATGGATTTAAGAAAACTCAAGACCCTAATTGACCTCGTTGCGGAATCGGATATCGCCGAACTCGAAGTAACAGAAGGTGAAGGCAAAGTCCGCATCGTTAAATCTTCCGCTTTACCCCAGAACCAAGTGGTGATGATGCAGCAGCAGCCACAACAGGCACAGCAGCCAGCAGCACCAGCACCAGTCGCAGCGCCAGTTGCCGCCGTACCTGAAGGTCAGATCGTGAAGTCTCCGATGGTTGGCACGTTCTACCGCTCTTCTTCCCCAGGTTCTGCACCGTTTGCTGATATCGGCAAACAAATCAACAAAGGCGACACCCTTTGCATCATCGAAGCGATGAAACTCTTAAATGAAATCGAAAGCGATTTCGACGGCGTGATCAAACAAATTCTGGTCGAAAACGGTCAGCCGGTTGAATACGGCCAACCACTGTTCGTCATTGGCTAATCCGGGCTAGCGTGTTCATACTACCGACACCAAGAGCTGCAACCATTGCCACAGCAAAGTTAAATCATGTTTGAAAAAATTCTTATCGCCAACCGTGGTGAAATCGCGCTCCGTATTCAGCGCGCATGCCGCGAGATGGGTATCAAAACCGTTGTCGTGCATTCCGAAGCCGACCGCGAAGCAAAATATGTCAAGCTGGCCGATGAATCTGTCTGTATCGGTCCTGCGCCATCGAATCTGAGTTACCTCAGCATGCCAGCGATTATCAGCGCGGCTGAAGTGACCGATGCACAAGCAATTCACCCTGGTTATGGGTTTTTGTCTGAAAACGCCGATTTCGCTGAACGCGTAGAGCAATCCGGCTTTGTTTTCATTGGACCACGCGCTGAATCCATTCGCCTGATGGGCGACAAGGTCTCCGCGAAGCACGCCATGATCGAAGCTGGCGTTCCTTGCGTACCAGGCTCCGAAGGTGCTTTGCCAGACGATCCGAAAGTCATCGTACAGACCGCACGTAAAGTAGGTTATCCGGTCATCATTAAAGCGGCTGGCGGTGGTGGTGGACGCGGTATGCGCGTTGTCCACACCGAAGCAGCCCTGCTCAATGCGGTAACAATGACCAAAGCGGAAGCCGGCGCAGCATTTGGCAATCCTGAAGTCTATATGGAAAAGTTCCTGGAAAACCCACGTCACGTGGAAATCCAGATTCTTGCCGATCAGCATGGTAATGCGATCTGGTTGGGTGAGCGTGACTGCTCAATGCAACGTCGCCACCAAAAAGTGATCGAAGAAGCACCCGCACCAGGCATTCCACGCAAACTGATCGAAAAAGTCGGTGATCGTTGCGCTGCCGCTTGCCGCAAAATTGGTTATCGCGGTGCTGGTACATTCGAGTTCCTGTACGAAAATGGCGAATTCTATTTCATTGAAATGAATACCCGCGTTCAAGTTGAGCATCCAGTCACCGAAATGATCACGGGTGTAGATATTGTTCAGGAACAAATCCGTATTGCCTTCAACGAAAAATTGCGATTCAAACAAAGTGACATTACGATCAAAGGTCATTCGATCGAATGCCGTATCAATGCCGAAGATCCATTTAAATTCACGCCGTCCCCAGGTCGCATTACTTCCTGGCATACGCCAGGCGGCCCAGGGATTCGTGTTGACTCTCATGCATACGCAGGCTACTTCGTACCACCGAACTACGACTCCATGATCGGTAAAGTCATTTCCTACGGCGAAACGCGTGAACAAGCGATCCGCCGTATGCAAATTGCCTTGTCAGAAATGGTCGTAGAAGGTATTCAGACGAATATCCCATTGCACAGAGAGTTGATGATTGATGCACGTTTTATTGAAGGCGGCACCAATATCCATTATCTGGAACATAAATTGGCGGACATGCCAGATTTGTCAAAGAAAAATAAGTAAAGCTTAAAACCTCTTAATACGGAGGTGCGAAAGGGCACAGAAGGATTAGAATAGAGTGAATTCTTTATATCAAATCTGGATGTTGCCCTTTGGTGTTTTCTCTGTAGCACTGTGGTGAGCCCGTTGGTTTTAACGTAGGAATAGAAAGTAATAAAATGGCTTGGATAGAAATTGTCATCGAAGTAGCTCGTGCGCATGCAGAACCTTTGTCGGACGCCCTGATGGATGCCGGCGCGCTGTCTGTTTCGGTAGAGGACGCAGATGAAGGCACCGCTGACGAAAAGCCAATATTTGGTGAGCCGGGCATGGAGCCTGACGAAGCTGCCTGGGACCGCAGCCGCGTTGTTGCTCTGGCTGACATCGACAGCGATCACGCAGTGATTGTTGCTGATGCTGCAGCAGCCATCGGCCTGCCAGAAGCACCAAAATACACGATCCGCAACGTTGAAGAACAAGACTGGGTACGCTTAACCCAATCTCAATTTGCCCCAATTCATATCGGTAAGAATATCTGGGTTGTGCCTAGCTGGCATGACGCGCCAGATGTGAATGCCTTAATCCTCGAATTAGATCCGGGTCTGGCATTTGGTACAGGCAGTCACCCAACGACACGTTTGTGTATGGAATGGCTGGAAGAACACGCTCCTGAAAATCTGAGCGTCCTCGATTATGGCTGCGGCTCTGGTATTCTGGCCATGGTTGCTAAAAAATTAGGCGCAGCAAACGTCATCGGCGTTGACATCGACCCACAAGCCATCGAGTCAGGACAATACAATGCCGAACGCAATCAATGCGAGATTGAATACGCGTTACCAGCAGCATTTGGCGAAGCACATCCATCATCCGAAAAATTTGATGTCGTCGTGGCAAATATTTTATCGAGCCCACTTAAATTAATGGCACCGATGCTTGCGGGTCGCGTTGCTGCTGGCGGCTCTCTCATTTTATCCGGCGTACTGGCGCGCCAAGCAGAAGAAGTGGCGGCGGCGTACGCGCCTTTCATTCAACTCAGTGTCTGGGCAGAGCATGAAGGTTGGGTTGCACTGTCCGGAAAATTAGCAGGATAAAGCTATGGCACTCGCCACCCGCTGCCCCCATTGCATGACAACATTCAGGGTCGCCAACGACCAACTGAAGTTACATGCTGGACTGGTACGCTGCGGCTCGTGCCAGCAAACCTTCAATGGGGTGGAGCATCTGATTCCACTCGATGGCGTAAAGTCCACCACCCCAAACAGTTCTGATAATCAGGTGCCTCCCCCATCAGCAACGACCGAGCCACAAATTCAGCACATTGAGCAGACACCCGAGGTGCCTGAAGCGCCGGCCGATACATTGCCTGAAGATACCTTCTCTATCCTTCCCAATGAGGACCTGAATGATCTTGAGTCTTGGCAAACTGCTGACGCCGGTAGCGTTGTAGATGAACAATCCACCGCTGAGACGGTTGCCCCTACAGCGCAACCAGAGACCAGTACAGAGATACTGCCTGACTCGGCCGCTTCATTAGATTTTTTACTCGGCGACGACGACATTGATCTATTTGCAGATCCTGCGACACCTGACGCCAACTTGGCAACCAAGGTTGAATTAGAAACTAAAGCAGTCACACTGGAGCCAACGGACGATTCATGGTCATTAACAGATACGCCTGAAAGCTCCCTGACAATAAATGAGGACGCGGGCCATCAAGAACAAGATTCCCAATCTCATTTGGAACCAACGCCTGACGAGCTACGAGAACCCTATATCGGTGAAACAGAATCAGCCCTCGCCAATCATGCTGCCCTCGCAGAAGATTCTGTGAGCGATGTCGTTGGTCATGCTGCTCACATAGATGATGCAGGCAACCCGGTTGATGGCGAGATGGCCGCAGAAGAAAAACCTGACTTTGTACTCAAGGCTGAGCGCGAACAAAAACGTGGTCGCATCGTTCGGATTGCGATGCTGGTTTCCTGCCTGCTGTTACTGCCGTTGCTATTGCTACAAGCGATCTATATCTTCCGCGTTCAGATTGCCGCCAATTTTCCTGAAAGCAAAGCCGCTCTTATCAAGGCATGTGATGTGATGCATTGTCAGGTGAACTTACCTGCACAGATCGAACGCATCAGTGTGGAATCAAATGAACTAGAATCACCGCCACCTGAAGGCAAGGCTTTTTCATTGTCCATACAATTACAAAATAACAGCGCAACTTTGCAATCCTGGCCACACATTGAGCTGATACTGAATGATGAAAAAGATAAAGCGGTATTACAAAAAGCCTTTACGCCATCCGATTATCTCACCGACCAGACCGTCTTGAGCAAGGGCTTTGCGCCAAAAAGTCAGCAAAATATCAAGGTGTACTTTGAATTACCAAAACTCAGAGCTTCTGGTTATCACGTCAGTATTTTCTATCCTTGACTGAATTCGTCACAACTGAATTTGTCGTTAGGTGTTTTCTGATGTGGGTTGTGATAGCGTGTTTCTTGGCAAAACAAAAGAGGACGGTGGCTGCCGGGCCCCGCCCGGCTTGACTCTACGAAGTGCGATCGCATTCGTTGTGGAGCGCCAACCCCAGTTGTGATCAACTTAAATGCCTACCATTACCGCATCTACTTGATCGATTTTGACAGCAAAACGATCAATGTTTTTTGTGTAATGCCAGCGCTAGCTCCGCACCGACTCGGGCATTATTCTTCACCAACGCAATGTTGGTTGTCAGACTCCGACCTGCAGTCAGTTCTTTGATCCTGCTTAACAAAAACGGCGTCACAGCCTTGCCTTGAATACCTTGCACACCCGCTTCTTGCAATGCTTGCAGTGTGATCTGATCAATCTCTTCTTTCGGCATCGCATCCGACTCTGGCACGGGATTAGCGATAACGACGCCCCCATCTAAACCCAGTCCCCATTTGGCATGCACAAATTCGGCTTGCTCTTCTGCGCTATCAAGCTGAAAATCAGCTTGAAATCCACTATCACGCGTAAAAAATGCAGGAAAAGCCGACTGCCCGACGCTAACCACTGGCACGCCGTAGGTCTCCAAATATTCCAACGTCAGACCAATGTCGAGGATCGATTTAGCACCAGCACAAACAACCGCAACAGAGGTGCGCGCTAATTCTTGTAAGTCGGCTGAGATATCAAAACTATGCTCTGCACCACGATGTACGCCACCAATACCACCAGTGACAAAGACCTGAATACCTGCCAACTGAGCACAAATCATCGTGGCAGCAACTGTCGTTGCCCCCAGTTTTTTTGTTGTCAGCACATACGGTAAATCACGACGACTTACCTTTAGTGCATCCTTAGATTGTCCCAACAACTCTAGTTCGGCGTGCGACAAACCAATATGGATCTTACCGTTCATAACGGCAATAGTGGCTGGCACTGCACCCTTCTCACGGATGATATGCTCTACTTCAAGCGCCGTCTGCACATTGTGCGGATAGGGCATCCCGTGCGAAATAATCGTCGATTCCAACGCAACGACAGGCTTGCCTGATAACGTGGCGGCACGGACTTCTTCAGAAAAAATCAAATGGGATTGCATAGAATTTCCTCGTTAAATAGAGATGAATGCAACTGTTGAGCAACGGTTGCTGTAGTTTTGACAGTGATTGCTGCTAACTGCTGACCGCGGTGGCAAGCCAGTGGTAAGTCGTCCGGTTGTTCGCGTAGTGACCAACAAACGCCGGCCACAAATGCATCGCCAGCGCCAGTCACATCAACAACCGCAGTTGACTCAACCGGAACTGCCGCACAAAAAGTCCATGCATCGCCCCGGTTGCTGTCGCTAAATAAAATACCCTGTTCGCCTAATGTAATAATCACATCCTGCACACCTTGCGCCTGCAAGCGGCGACCTGCGGCTATCATCTCATCATGCGTAGCACAAGCATGCCCATGACGCTGCTCCAGTTCGGCATTATTAAGAATCAATAGGCGCAATCCTGTTAATTGTTCAGGCAAACGTGTCATTTTAGGTTGAGAGACAGCGACAACGACCAAGGGCGTACAGTTGACGTTTGCCTCGTCTAACAAAAGTTGCATACTATCGAGAGGGAGATTCATATCGGCAATCGTCATCATCGCATTCGCCCGCTGTTGCTGGCGACTGACAAGAAACGCTGGTGTCAGGCTCTCGCACAACTCCATATGCGCCATCGCCAAGACCAACTCTCCCGCATCGTCCAACAATGCAGTGTAGCTACCACTGAGAGCACCAGATACATGCAAGCTGGCAGCAACATCAATGCCAACGGAATCGGCCTGCGTCAATAGGCTTTGACCTGCTGCATCATCACCTACAGCGCAAATCAACCGTGTTGCTGCACCAAGTCGGGCAAGATTTTCAGCGATATTCCGCGCAACGCCACCGTAACTTTCATATTGACTGACGGGGTTCGACGTTCCCATTTGTAGTGGTCCTTTGCTGCGTAATTTGCGGTCAATATTCGCGCCACCGATACAAATAAATGGACTGCGGTCAGGTAAAACATACGCGCGGCCTAAAATCCGTCCATCCTTCGTCAGATTAGCCAGATAGCCAGCGACCGCTGATCGGGATAATTGTAATTGCGCCGCTAATTCCTGTTGAGAAATGTACGGATTTCCCCTCACCAGCTCAAAAAGCTGATCTTTTTTCGACATTAACTTGGTCATGAATGCAAATGTTTGCGAAGTAGCTATGAAAAAATAAAACGCTCAAAATAAAACAATTGTTTATTACAATAAACATATGTGGAAAGCGTGTCAACCAGCATTTTTTATACATTGTCGATAAATGAAATCTGCCGCAATTTTTCTTTGATACTGCATTTGACAGCATCGCCCGTCAGCCCCACAATCGCGTTTGCAGACAACATCGCAAAGAGATCAAAATCATAAAGATGGCCGCTTGTCCTGTCGCAAAGACGCTCCGCAAGTCTTTAAATTGCACAAAATTTCACCAAAAACAGAGAATGCGCTTGACGAGCCGATGAGCGCATAGTTAAATACGAAAACGATTGCGCAAACGATTGCGCATCCACTTTTTATTGAGAAAATAGCATCATGAAGCCACGGATAACGGTAGTCGGCAGCGTCAATATGGATCTGGTCTTTCGCACCCCACGCATGCCTGCGCTCGGCGAAACTTTGCATGGACACGAATTTCGCCAGATCCCAGGTGGCAAAGGCGCCAACCAGGCAGTCGCTGCGGCACGCCAAGGTGCTGATGTTAGCTTTATTGGCGCTGTAGGTGACGATGGTTTTGGTACGTTTTCTAAGCAGTGTTTATCTAGCGAAGGTATCGATATCAGTCATTTGACAACCATCAAAGGTGTGGCCACAGGGGTCGCAGGCATTCTGGTCGAAGATGGTGGTGATAATAGTATCGTGTTAGCGGCAGGTGCGAACGCCAGTCTGACAACGTCTCACATCGACGAGGCCCGCTCCACTATCGCCTCGGCCAAACTGTTGTTGTGTCAACTCGAAACGCCGTTAACGACCGTCGAATACGCAGTAAAAGTCGCACGTGAGCAAGGCGTGAAAGTGATCCTTAATCCTGCACCAGCTCAAGCGTTAAGTCACGCACTGTTAAAGCAAGTCGATTTTCTGATTCTCAATGAAACTGAAGCAGCGTTACTCAGTGGCGTTGCGGTGACAGATCAGGCAACGGCAGAATCCGCGTCACGCGCGATAACTAAGTTTGGCGTTAACACGGTCATCTTAACCATGGGCGGTCACGGTGCATTGATTACCCAACAAACCAGCAGTCAGTTTATTCCGGCAATTAAAGTCGACGTGATTGATACGACTGCCGCTGGAGACACCTTTGTTGGCACCTTTGCGGTAGGGATTGCGAACGGACTGAGTATCTTGGAAGCCAGTATTGAAGCCCAATACACGGCGGCGTTAACAGTCACTAAGCTCGGTGCGCAGACGTCGATACCGCAGCGACAGGACGTCATCCAGTTTATGTCAGCACGTAAAGCTGCGTAACGTGAGTATCACGAATAACGCAAACTCAATAAGAAACACCAGTATTTGATAAAATTTCGCCACCATGACAAAGCAACAGCGATGGACATGGTAGGCTAGTGATAGCGCTCTGGCCTAAAACATAACGAACCGCCAGAAAACCACTATCACACTACGACATCTGAAAAGGAAGTTTTTATGAAACTCAAGCAAATTTGCCTGTCCCTGGCTGGTCTGTTAGCTGCAAGCAGCGTCTACGCGGCTGATCCTAAAGTAGCGGTCATCTACGACGCGGGCGGCAAGTTTGATAAATCTTTCAATCAATCCGCATCAGAAGGTGCTGATCGCTTCAAAAAAGAAACCAAAATCAATGTGATTGAAGTGCAGGTCGCCAGTGACACACAAGCAGAACAAATGCTGCGTAACTTGGCTCGTAAAAACGTGGATCTGATTGCGGCGATTGGCTTTGCGCAGGCACAAGCTGTACAAAACATCGCTAAAGAATTTCCCAAGACGAAATTCGTGATTATCGATGGTGTTGCCAAAGGCGATAACGTCAATTCCGTGCTATTTAAAGAGCAAGAAGGTTCTTATCTGGTAGGTGTTGCTGCGGCACTGTCAAGCAAATCCAAAAAGCTCGGCTTCATCGGCGGTATGGATATTCCACTGATCCGCAATTTCTCTTGCGGCTACGCGCAAGGTGCAAAAGCAACCGATGCAAAAACGGATCTGGTACAAAATATGGTCGGCACCACAACAGCAGCGTGGAATGACCCTGCCAAAGGTGGCGAGCTTGCGCGCGCACAAATGGAACGCGGTGTTGATGTGATCTTTGCTGCTGCAGGCGGTAGTGGCATGGGCGCGTTACAAGCCATCAAAGAAAAAGGCAAACTGGGTATTGGTGTCGATTCCAACCAGAACTACATTCACCCAGGCAATATGCTGACCTCCATGGTTAAACGTGTTGATCAAGTGATCTACGGCAGCTTCATGGAAGTCAAAAACGGCACCTGGAAAGGTGGCGTGACTTATAAAGGCTTAAAAGAAGGTGGCGTTGACTGGGCATTAGATAAAGATAATCGCAGCGTGGTGAGTGCTGAAGTTGAAAAACGCGTCAATGCAGCCAAGCAAGACATCATCAACGGTAAAATCAAAGTAGTTGATTTCCGTGATGCGAATAAGTGCCCAGTCTGATTCAAGATCGAACAAACGGGGCGCTGACTGATAGCGCCCCGACATTTTTACGTTTATTTTACGTTAACGCCCCCGCCCCTATTTATCATCCGGAAACCTGAAAGTATGCAGCCAGCCGTCGAATTTCAACACATTGCCAAACGCTTTGGCGCAGTGCAGGCTAATCGTGATGTGAGCTTTTCCATTGCGCCTGGCTCTATTCACGGCGTCATCGGTGAAAATGGTGCGGGTAAGTCGACGCTGATGAGTATCCTGTATGGTTACTATCAGGCTGACAGCGGTAACGTCCTGATCAACGGTCAGATACAACAGATACGTAACAGCCACGAGGCCATTGTGCTAGGCATCGGCATGGTTCACCAGCACTTTATGCTGGTCGAAAATATGACGGTACTCGACAATATCATGCTCGGTGGTGAAGGCGGCTTCCGCCTTAAACATCGTCGTAAAGAAGCTGAGGCGACCTTACGCGAAATCTGTCAACGTTATAACCTCGACGTTGATCCCCTCGACAAAATTGAAGATTTGTCTGTCGGGGTACAGCAGCGGGTAGAAATTTTGAAGCAAATTTATCGCAGTGCGAACATCCTGATTCTGGATGAACCGACTGCGGTGCTGACAGTACAAGAAACCGCGTCCTTATTTGAAGTATTGCGTTTGTTTAAGGAGCAGGGAAAAACCATCATCCTGATCACACACAAACTGCAAGAGATTCTGGAAATCACCGACGAAGTCACCGTCATGCGCGGTGGCACTGTCGTGGGTTCTGTTGTCACAGCAGCGACCAACAAAGAACAGTTAGCAGAACTGATGGTCGGTCGCCCTATCGAAGCCCATTTGCCTCGCGCGCCTTATGCACCAGGCGCAAATGTACTCGAGGTAAAAGGTCTCAATCTGGTGAATGAACAGCAAGTGAACTTACTCAACGATCTGAATTTCAACATTCGTGCCGGTGAAATTGTCGCTGTAGCAGGTGTGTCTGGCAATGGTCAGAGCGAGTTACTTGAAATTTTAAGCGGTATGCGCCTGCCCTCCAGTGGCAGCATCACGATGCATGGCAAAACACTGCCGTTCGCCGGACGCAAAGACGCTGACGGTTTACCTGCGGTGTATCGCGAATGGGGCATCGGCCACGTTCCAGAAGATCGCCTGCGTAACGCCGTCGTCAAAAATTTTTCGGTGATGATGAATAGTTTTTTCGGTTATCAGAAAAAATTAGGTAAAACATTTGGCTTACTCAATTACAAACAGATTTTGAAGAACTGCGCTGAGATGCTGAGTAAATTTGATGTGCGCCCGGCAGATCCGCACCTACGGATTGCCTTATTGTCAGGCGGAAATCAGCAAAAAGTAGTGATGGCACGTGAAATTAATGCCAACCCGCAACTCATGCTAGTCGGTCAGCCAACCCGCGGTGTTGATATCGGCACCATCGAGAGTCTACACGCACGCTTACTTGCTATGCGTGACGCTGGCGTCGCTATTTTACTGGTCTCCGTCGAACTGGAAGAAGTCAGGGCATTAGCCGACCGAATTCTGGTGATGTCCAGTGGCACGATAACGGGTGAACTGAAAGTAGAAGAATTTGATGCTACCCGTATCGGTTTGTTGATGGGTGGTTTACATAAACATTAGTAATTAATGTAGCAATAAGACGAGTACGAGAATGATGGATGAGTCCATCATTCGTCATGAATTAAAGAGAAGAACGTGCGCCCACAACGAGACTGACAGACAGACCCCTGTCAGATAAGGGGCAGTCCCCAGATTCCCGATACTTCCGATAGTTCCGAGAACATATAAAGCTAACAGCGACGATAGAGTTAAAAGTATGAATCAAGCCGATCTTCCCCGTTGGGCCAGCGCCTTTGCCCTGCCCTTACTGAATTTGCTCTCTGCGCTGTTGGTTGCTGCAGGTGTCATTTATTTGTTGGGTGAGAGTCCGCTTGAATCGCTGCAAATCCTAGTTAATGCTGCAGTACTTGATCCTGAAGGTCTCGGCTACACCCTGTTTTATGCGGCAACGTTTATCTTTACCGGTTTATCAGTATCGGTTGCGATGCAAGCTGGCTTATTTAATATCGGCAGCGAAGGTCAAATGTATATTGGTGGCCTGGGACTAACATTAGTATTATTGGCGTTTGATGCACATTTACCCGGCTGGATTCTGATCCCGCTGGCGATTGCCAGCAGTGCGATTTTTGGTGCATTATGGGCATTTTTACCAGGATATCTCCAGGCTAGGCGTGGTAGCCACGTGGTCGTGACAACGATTATGTTTAATTTCATTGCGGCCAATCTGATGAACTACCTGATCATACTGATGATCCCAGATGGCCAACAAAATCCTGCGAGTCGCTTATTCGCAGATAGTTCCTGGTTACCAAAACTAAATGCCCTTATTCCAGCGTTGGGTGAAACACCGCTCAATATCAGTTTTATTCTCGCGATTCTGGCGTTAGTCATTTATGGCGTGGCAATCTGGCGCACGACCTGGGGCTATCAGTTACGTGCCACCGGTTTAAATCAACATGCCGCCCATTATGCGGGGATCTCTATCAAAAAAACCATCATCATCACTATGATGATTTCGGGTGCACTGGCAGGCCTGGGAGCCGTTAACTCGGTGATGGGCTCCACCCACTATCTGAATCTGAATTTTCCGGCAGGTGCAGGATTTATCGGTATTGCGATTGCCTTAATGGGACGTCAACATCCGATTGGCATTTTCCTTTCATCGATTTTGTTTGGTGCGCTGATTCAGGGTGGCTTTGACCTGTCTCTGGAAAAACCGAATATTCCCCCAGAGACCTTCATCTTTATTCAAGGTCTAATTATTTTGTTCTGCGGCGCCATGGAAAATCTCTACACGCCAGCGTTATCCGCACTATTAAAACGTAAGGAAAAATGATGTTTGATGATTTTCAATTTTCCAGCATTTTGGTTGCCACTATTCGCAATGCACCAGTTCTCATGTTTGCATCAATGGCAGGTCTGTTCGCCGAACGTAGTGGCGTGATTGATCTTGCCTTAGAAGGAAAAATGCTGGCTGCAGCATTTGTCTCAGCTGCCGTCGCTTACACGACACAAAATCCCTGGCTTGGCGTGTTGGCGGGCGTAGGCATCTCAGTTGCGATCGCGCTTCTTCAAGGCTTCGTGAGTATTACTCAAAAAGGTAATCAACTCGTTGCTGGTATCGCGATTAACATTGCACTGAGTGGACTGACATTTGTACTGGCACAGTTCTTCTTTATGCAAGGTGGCCGTACACCTGATCTTGGCGAAGCGCGCCTGTTTGATATCGTGTTACCTGGGTCCGCTGCCATCGCCAATATCCCTTTCCTGGGCTGGTTCTACACACAGCTATTAGGCGGTCATAGTGTACTGGTCTATGTTGCCTTCGCCTTGATCCCGCTAGTTCACTGGGTGTTGTACCACAGTCGCTTTGGCTTGCGCCTGCGTGCCGTTGGTGAAAATCCTCATGCGGCCGATGCTGCTGGCGTAAATGTTGAGCGTACACGTTTTATAGCGATGCTTTGTGCTGGCGTATTGTGTTCGCTGTCTGGTGCTTATTTATCTATCGTACAAAGTGGATTTTTCCTGCGTGATATGTCAGCAGGTAATGGCTATCTGGCGTTGACGGCACTGGTATTTGGCAACTGGCGTCCTTTACAGACGGCTTTAGGCTGTCTGATGTTTGGTTTCTTTACAGCATTGCAGGTGCAGATCGAGGGCGTTGTTTTTCCTGTGATCGGCAAGGTACCGGGCTCTTTGATTCAAATGATCCCGTATGTTGTCACGGTCATCGTACTGGCAGGTTTCATGGCAAAGTCAGTGGCACCAAAAGCCATTGGCGTACCATTTGTAAAGTCTCGCTAGAGCAAAAAGAAAAAATAAGCGACTCGGCTGTCACCACGGACACAGCCGGGTTAGTGTCAGCAAAAGCGCAATTTTCGGCCTCCTTGAACCGGGTCAACCGCAACAAATCGCTTCGCGTCTGGGTTCTGTCCAATGGCCAGCCGGAGTTATTTTTTGGAGAACATCCATGCAAACAAAACACAAAGTCATTTTTGATACCGACCCAGGTGTAGATGATGCAATGGCGCTGTACTTTGCACTCGCCCATCCAGATATCGATGTCGTTGGTATCACGACGACTTTTGGTAACGTCTATGTTGAACAAGCAACGATTAATGCACTGTATCTGACACGTATTACCGGACGTAGTATTCCAGTCGCGCAAGGCGTTAATGTGCCATTCGCCAAAGCTGCAGGAACACCACCTGACTTTATTCACGGTGCAGACGGTCTGGGCAATTTACCTTCACGGATTGAAGTTGGCGGTAAAGCAGAAGTTGAAAGTGCTGCTGAATTCATCGTCAAGATGGCGCGTCAACATCCAGGTGAAATCACTCTGGTAGCAGTGGGCCCGCTGGGCAATCTGGGTCTAGCATTGAAGATGGAACCACAACTGCCAAAGTTATTAAAAAATGTCGTGTTGATGGCTGGTGCAGTTGATGAGCCAGGCAATGTGTCTCCGGTCGCTGAAGCCAACGTCTGGAACGATCCTGATGCAGCTGATTTAGTGTTTACCGCAGGTTGGGATCTGACCATGGTTGGTCTGGATGTGACCCACCGCGTAGTATTGCCATCGACATTCTTTGCGCGTCTGGCAGACCAACATAAACACGTCGCGATGGACACCTTGTCGCACGCCGTGAACTTCTACGCTAATTTCTATCAAAGTATCCGCCCTGACCTTGGCCATGCTTGCTACGGTCATGACGTGTTAGCGTTTGTCTGGCTCGTTGCGCCAGAGATTTTCGAAACCCAATCTGGCCGCGTTCGCGTTGCCAAAGAAGGTATCGGCAATGGTCAGACTATGATGGCAAAACTGCCGATCCCTTATCCGCAGGCAGGTTGGGAAGCCAGCAAACCAGAAACCCGCGTTTGTATGAAAGTGGATGCGGATGCCTGTTCTAAACTGATCGACGCAACATTGAGCAGCGATTGGTTGCAAGCACCATTGAGCAACTAAGGAGCGATCATGCATATTCAACCTGTTGATTATCGCGATCCGGATGCCGCCAGAAAATTCACTGAAAGCCTGCATAAAACAGGCTTCGGTGTGCTGACAAACCATCCATTGTCTCAACACTTGCTCAATACCATTTATCAGGAATGGTATGAATTTTTCCAGACTGACAAGAAGAACAAATACGAGTTCGACGCTGAAAAAATGGATGGCTATTTTTCGCCAAAAATTTCGGAAACCGCGAAGGGTTTTGCCAAACGCGATCTGAAAGAGTTTTATCACGTTTATCCATGGGGTCGCGTACCGTCCGAAGTGTCGAACGCTGCACGTGAATACTATGCTGAAGGCTCCAAACTGGCCGCTGAGTTACTGCAATGGGTAGAAGATCACACACCAGCGGACATTAAAGCGAAGTATTCCATGCCTTTATCAGACATGATTACGGATAGCGACCTGACTCTGTTACGCGTATTGCACTACCCACCATTGCGCGGTGACGAAGAACCAGATGCCGTGCGTGCCGCAGCGCATGGCGATATCAACCTGCTGACCGTACTGCCTGCTGCAACACAAGCGGGATTGCAAGTATTAGGCAAAGATGACGCTTGGCATGACGTGCCATGTGATTTCGGTATGTTGATTGTCAATATTGGCGATATGCTCGACGAAGCGTCACAGGGTTATTATCCTTCGACGATTCATCGCGTCTTGAACCCAACTGGCGAAGAAGCGAAAAAATCCCGTATTTCATTGCCGTTGTTCTTGCATCCACGTCCCGATGTTGTGCTCTCCGAGCGCCACACGTCAGGTAGTTATCTGCAAGAACGTCTGCGTGAATTAGGCGTTAAAAAATAACATCAGATACAAATCAACTGCAACTTAACTACAGCTTGTATCACTATTCAAAGGCATGCCGTACTCCGACATGCCTTTTTCAATGGAACCCACTATGAACACTCAACAACTCATCACCGAAGCAAACCAAGCGCGTGAACGGGCGTATGCGCCTTACTCCAAATTCAAAGTCGGTGCTGCTGTACTGACAAAAGACGGGAAAGTTTTTCATGGCTGTAACGTCGAAAATGCCTCCTACGGTCTGTGTAATTGCGCCGAGCGCACTGCCTTGTTCAGCGCAGTCGCTGCTGGTTATCGTCCTGGAGATTTTGCAAAGATCGCCGTCACTGGCGACACCGAAGGTCCGATTGCTCCTTGCGGCGCATGCCGTCAGGTGATTATTGAGCTCGGTGGGCCTGAATTGGAAGTGGTACTGACGAATACCAAGGGTGATATCAAAGAAACGACCGCGGGTGCGCAGTTACCAGATGCGTTTTACTTGAAGCCGGAGTAAAAATAGAGAGCAAAATAAAAAGCGGCATTGAGACGTAGTCTCAATGCCGCTCTCGTTCTTGTTCCCTTATTCTTGTTCCCTCCCTCCGCTTGCGAAAGAAAGGAACAGATACCTTAAAACAACTACCTTAATGTACCAATGCTGTAAATGGCGGCATGTAAGCCTGCAAGAAGACAAAGAAACCAACTAACACAGCTAACGCCAAGCTATGGAAGAACACGAAACGTAAGATACTGCTTTCATGCCCATACCAACGGGTAGCGGTACTAGCCACAACGATACTTTGTGCGTCGACCATTTTACCCATCACACCACCAGCACTGTTCGCCGATGCCATCAGGATTGGGTTTAAACCCAGTTGTTCTGCTGTCGTTTTTTGCAAACCACCAAACAAGACGTTTGCTGCGGTATCAGAACCAGTCAATGCCACACCCATCCAACCCAACAAGGTACCAAAAATCGGATATAGGCTACCTGTGTGAGCGAATGCAATACCAAGCGTAGCGTCAGTGCCAGAGTAACGAGTCAGGTAACCCAACGCCAGCATCAGAACGATCGTCAACAGCGAATAACGTACTAACCAGATCGTACGGAAATAAATACGTACGAGATCCAACAAGCGGTATTTCATCAACACACCACTGATAATACTGGCGATGAAGATGCCTGTACCTGTCGCAGAGAGCCAGTTGAGGACATAAACGGCAGACTCTTTATGTGGTGTAGCAACAACGGGTGCCACTTTCTGAACCATGTTATCGAGCCCCGCAAACGGAATTTTGAAGATAGAGATGCCATCCACCCATTTTTTGAATTCTGGCACACCCCAGATAAACACTAAGATTGTCAGAATAACCCACGGCATCCATGCCAATACCAATGCGCGACGGTCATGCTTTTTGAAGATTGCTGCAGCAACGTCAGCTTCATGACCATGGGGTTGCTCGCTGGCGACGTCAGGTACACCCGAGTCATCGACATGGCCTTTTAATGAAACTGAGGTCCAGACTTTAGAAGGCTTCCAGACTTTCAGGAATAAAATCAGGCTGATCATGGAAATAATTGCAGCGACCACATCGACTAACCATGGACCGTGATAGTTAGAGACAAGATATTGTGGGATTGCAAAACTCAAACCAGCGACCAGAATTGCAGGCCAGATTTGCAGCATGCCACGGAAACCAGCAAAGGCCCAAATCAACCAAAAAGGTACTATTAAAGAAAACAAAGGCAGAATACGGCCGATCATGCCTGAGAGTTGCATCAGATCCAGACCAGTGACCGCAGCCAGTGCAATCACAGGCGTTCCTAAGGCACCATAAGCAACTGGCGCCGTGTTAGCGATGAGACATAAGCCAGAGGCAGCAAGCGGAGAAAACCCCAAGCCAATCATGATGGCAGCAGTCACAGCAACTGGTGTACCAAAACCAGCAGCACCTTCAAAGAAAGCACCAAAACAGAAAGCGATCAGCAACAATTGAATACGACGGTCATCCGTAATATTCGTCAGACTGTCTTGCAATACATTGAATGAACCATTTTCGATAGTCAATTGATGCAAGAAAATGATATTGAGGACGATCCAGCCAATTGGCAGCAAGCCATACGCAGCGCCAAAACCTGCTGCATTCCATGCCAACCCTGCCGGCATCCCAAAGCCCCAGATAGCGACCAGTAATGCACTGATCAGCCCTAATCCTGCTGCGTAGTGTGCTTTCATATGACCGAACGCAATACATGCCAGCATGACGACAACAGGTATTGCTGCCATGAGGGCAGATAACCACACATTCCCTAACGGGTCGTAAACTTGACTCCAGACCATCTTATCTCCTAGTTGTTTTATTCGTGCGTCGAGCCTGATTTGCTCTGTGGCTTGGATGGTACGACAGGAAGATGCAAGAATTTCATCGAAGAGGCATGAAATGAATTTCAGCGATCGTTGAATTTTTTGAAGTTTTAAGCAAAACAGTGTAGATTTTTAGTTAAAAATAATGAAATTTTCTTCCCAGCAACACTCATCATGGCGATACAGCGTGATTGATTGAATCAGCACCATCATTTTTTTGCATACTAAAGGATCATGAAACGGTTGAGGTCATCCTGAGTACCCTTCATCAAATTTCAAGCTAAGATACGGGGTACTAAGTTCCAATCAACCATCAACCATTACCCCTCAAACATTAACCCACATCCTTAACCGATCAGGAGACAGCGATGCAACACCGTGAAGAGTTTAATAGTATGACTGGACATTCTGACGAGGCTGAACCAATGAGCCGCCGTAACTTTATACAAACAGCAGTGGGCGTCGGTTTTGCGGCCGCCGCTTTGCCGGTATGCGCACAGACGATGATTAAAACGGACAGCAGTGGTCTTGAGGCTGGTCACACGCATATTGCTATCAACGGTCAGCAAGTTCCTCTTTACTTCGCAAAACCACAGAATAAAGCGGACTTGCCTGTGATTTTAGTGATTTCAGAAATTTTTGGCGTTCATGAACACATCGCTGATGTCGCCCGACGCTTTGCCAAACTTGGTTACCTTGCGATAGCACCGGATCTGTTTGTGCGCCAAGGGGACGTCAATCACTATCCCTCTGTCGCCGAGTTAATTCAGAACATCATCGCTAAAGTACCCGACGCGCAAGTGATGGGGGATCTGGATGCGACCGTCGCTTGGGCTAAAAATCATGGTGGTGATGTCAGTCGTCTCGGCATCACAGGTTTTTGTTGGGGTGGCCGCATTACCTGGATGTATTCGGCCCACAATCCTGCTGTAAAAGCGGGGGTTGCGTGGTATGGCAAACTTATCGCAGAAGCCAATCCGTTCACGCCGACGCATCCTATCGATATCGCCGCCACTCTAAAAACGCCAATTCTGGGTTTATACGGTGCCAACGATACCGGCATTCCGGTGACGACTGTTGAACAAATGAAGGAAGCGTTGAGCAAAGGTCAAAGCCACTCCGAATTTAAAGTCTATGACAATTCCGGCCATGCATTCCATGCGGATTATCGACCAAGTTATGTCGAAGCGGATGCCAAAGATGGCTGGTCACGTGCTGTTGACTGGTTTAAGACACACGGCGTCGTGTAAGTACTCCTAGAGTTTGCAGTTGATGACCTGGATTGGCGCCTGCTATTGCTGAAATCCCGATCAACACAAAGAAAGCAGACGAATTCAATAAAGACTTCCACCTTCAATGAGGGGTAGATTTGCATAATGACCAGCTCTGTGTTTTAATTTGCAACTTAGTTGCAAATTACTCCGAGGTTCAAAATTCATTCCACTCTGATATCGATCTTAATTACCACCTCCATGGCTGGTTTATTAAGCATTACGGCTGCGGCTATTTTCTCTTTTTCTTTGCTAGCCAAAGTGGTCGAGCGTATGGTCGCCTTATCGGTTGGCATCATGTTGTCAACGTCGCTACTACACGCACTGCCGGAAGCCTTTGAGTACAAAGCCGATCCGCATACGTTATTCGCCTGCTTACTCGGTGGTCTGCTGACTTTTTTTCTACTCGAAAAATTTGCGATACTACGGCATTCTCATCATCACGAAGGCGATGGTCATCATCATGAACATGGGCATGATGCGCATGAAGCAGGCAAAGCCGGATGGATGATTTTGCTCGGTGACGGCATGCATAATTTCACCGACGGTATTTTGATTGCTGCTGCATTTTTGGCCAATCCACAATTGGGATTCGTGACAGCATTTGCCATTATTGCGCATGAGATTCCACAAGAAATCGGTGATTTTATTATCCTGCTCAACGCAGGCTTCAGCCGTACCCGTGCTTATCTATACAATTTGGCCTGCAGTATGATGGGGGTGTTCGGCGGTGTTCTTGGTTATTTCACACTAGAACACGCCAATGGCATGATTCCGTACGTGCTGGTCTGCGCTTCATCAGGCTTTATTTATATTGCAGTCAGCGACCTGATGCCGCAAATGCAACGCAGGACCACCCTGAAAGAAACCATTCCGCAGATCGTGTTAGTCGCACTTGGTGTTCTCATCGTGCTATTTGTGACTAGACACGAATAAGACAGCGAGCATACATCATAAAAAACGGGGATCGTGATCCCCGTTTTTTTGTTATCGTGCGACCGGACGACCGCTATCAGCGCACCATTCACTCCAGGAGCCCGGATACAAGGCGGCGCCGCTTAAACCCGCAACGTCCAATGCCAGCAAGTTATGGCAGGCAGTCACACCGGACCCGCATTGCATGACGGATTTTTCAGGATGGGACACAATACCAGACCATTCAGTACGTAATTGTTCTGGAGATTTAAAACGACCATCTGCTTGCAGGTTGTCTTTAAAGAAGCGGTTAATTGCACCAGGAATATGCCCGCCCACCGGATCAATCGTTTCATTTTCACCGCGGAAGCGATCGGCAGCACGCGCATCGACAATAGTAAATTGAGGATGATCGATATTCGCTAAAACGGCAGCAACATCGACCTGTGCCACCAGCGTTGACTGCGCTGTGAACTGACCAGCACGTACTGTAGGGACGTCTACGGTCAATGGCAATGACAGCGCAGTCCATGCAGGCAAACCACCGTCGAGTACAGCAACCGCTGCATGACCAACCCAGCGCAACATCCACCATAAACGTGCAGCAAACATGCCTCCTTGTGCGTCATAGATAATCACTTGTGTATCGTTATTGATTCCTAATGCGCGTAGCGTCTGAATAAACTGCTGTTTTTCCGGTAACGGATGGCGCCCCCGGAACACGCCGTCGGGCCCAACCTTAGCAGCAGACAATGATTGGTCCAGATGAACAAACTGAGCCCCCGGCAGATGTCCCGCCACATACGCCTGCAAACCCGCCCGGCTATCCATCAAATCGTGCCTTACGTCGAGAATGACCCAATGTTTATCATTGAGATGGGTAGACAAATCTTGTGCGCTGATCAGCGTGGAAAACGTTGGCGACTGCATAGGTAACTCCGCAAAAAAAATCGGTATGAAAAATCAGTATGAGAAATCGGCGACAAGATAAATATACTGATATTTATCACTCAGCACCACACCTCACCTGCTTGTTGCATCGCGAAGATAGCATATAGTTGTCCCCTGCTGGAATCGGACAGTAATGAATGCTTAAATTGTGAAGAGAGATGAGGCGATAAGAGCCACCATTCATGTAGCTTTCGACGTTGCTTTCGCCGTTGCTTTCGACGTTGCCGTTGAATTGGTTTTTGCCCCTACCCGCTTTAGACAAAGCAAAGCAAAGTAAGTGACTGCCGGACCACATTCGGCCTAGTCGCAAGAACCGCTATCTCACAAATTAGCAAAAGAGTGGCAGGTCACGCCCCCCCCTACCGCAAGGAAGAATTCGCGTCGATACCCTCCGCCCCGCAGAACATCAAAACGCCATGCGACGCCGATACCACTCATGGAAATGCTGCATCCCATCTTCCATCGGCGACTGATAAGGGCCCACCTCATTTTCGCCACGCGCCAACAAGATCTTACGCCCTGCATCCATACGTTGACCGATTTCATCATCCTCAATACATGTTTCCATGTACGCTGCACGTTCCGCCTCAATGAACTCGCGCTCGAACAAGACGATTTCTTCTGGATAATAAAACTCAACCACGTTTCTGGTTTTGCCCGTCGCCGTCGGCCACAAAGTAGAAACCACAAGCACGTGCGGATACCACTCGACCATAATGTTCGGGTACAACGTCAGCCAAATAGCGCCATATTTCGGTGGTTCGCCATTACGGAACTTCAATACCTGCTCTTGCCATTGACGATATTTATCGGTACCAGATTTGAGCAAACCGCTATTCACGCCGACGGTCTGAACGCTGTAATCATCACCGAATTCCCAACGCAAATCATCACAAGTAACAAAACTACCGAGACCAGGATGGAACGGTTCGACGTGATAATCTTCCAGATAAACCTCAATGAAGGTTTTCCAGTTGTAATCACATTCATGGACTTCAACGTGATCTAGCATATAGCCAGTAAAATCGAGATCTTTGGTCACGCTGAGCTGACCCATGCGCTCCATCACGTTATAGCCGTTTTGCTCAAAAAGCAGGCCATTCCAGTTTTGTAAAGGCGTGCGCTGGAGATTCAGACACGGGGTATCTGAAAAATGCGGTGCACCTATGAGCTCGCCTTTAAGATCGTAAGTCCAGCGATGCAGAGGACAAACGATGTTATTTGCGTTACCACGGCCGTTAAACATCAAGGCCTGACGATGGCGGCAGACGTTAGACATCAGCTCAATGCCATGCGCATTTCGCACAAGCATGCGGCCTTCATTTTCGGACTGTAAAGTCGCGAAATCACCCACGTTAGGAACCATCAGTTCATGACCGACGTAACGTGGACCAGCTTGGAACAACTCTTTGAGTTCGCGTTGTAATAACGTTTCGTCAAAATAGACTTGTACCGGAAGTTGCGCGTCAGAACGCGCGAGTGTAGACAAAGAAGCCAGATCGGACATCCCCACCCCCCAAATTAATTTGCACCAACCTAAGAGAGAAAGAATCCACAAAAACCTGTTTTCGACTGGGGTTTCAATTCAGACGAAAATTCAAACGATCAAACGACTTGAAGAGGAAATTTTGGACAGAACTGATAATTATACCTGAAAGAATTAATTTTCACTTAAACGTGACCAACTTTCTGTGATAAATCAAGTCCTTAGCAGGCTGCCCCATCTCAAAAAAAGTCTGTACCAAATATCAGACGATGTGTACTTTAGTCATCTCACTCTAAATTACCACCAAGATTTGATCCTCCATATTCGGATGAGAGTGCCGCACTCTGAAAAGAGATGAAACTGCTCTGTATATTATTTCCTGCAGACATAAAAGACGCATTTTTTATCTCAATTTTATGTTGCGTCGCAACTTGCTTTCGCCTTCACTAAAAAACTACTCTCGGTCAGGCTAACTTCATCGACATCAACGATGTCACCTTGAATTTAGTTCCGCCCGGTTTTTTAAGCGACTTTTAAGAAAGAACAAAAATGAATAACAGATTAGTAAAAAAGTTTTTTGCACTCTTAATCGCGTTGTCTCTGCTACCAGCACAGGCATGGGCAACAGGCTACACGGGTACAAAATATCCTATCGTGTTAGTTCACGGTCTGTTTGGGTTCGATAACATTGGTCCCGTTGAATACTTTTATGGAATTCCTGCGGCACTCCGTGCTGATGGCGCGCAGGTGTTTGTCACTCAGGTCTCTGCTGCCAACAGCACTGAAGCTCGCGGCGAACAACTACTGGCCGAAGTAAAACAAATTTTGGCAGTCACAGGCGCAAGCAAAGTTAATCTGATCGGACATAGTCACGGCGGCCCGACCGCAAGATATGTTGCCTCTGTTCGTCCAGATATAGTTGCCTCCGTAACATCAGTAGGCGGTGTCAACAAAGGCTCTAAGTTTGCAGATTTTCTGCTAGGTGTTGCGCCTCCTGGAAGTTATTCGAATGCTGTCGTGGTTTCCCTCGGTAACGGACTAGCAAAGTTAATCAGCGTCCTTTCTGGACAACCAACACTGCCACAAAATGCTTTACTGGCTGCAAATTCTCTCAGTACCGCAGGCTCACTCAAATTTAATGCAGCGCATCCTGAGGGCATACCAACGAGTGCCTGCGGCGAGGGAGTCTACAACGTGAACGGTGTGTCGTATTACTCTTGGAGCGGCGCGCAACAAGCAACAAATCTTCTCGATCCTTCTGATCCAGCATTGGTACTGACATCGCTGGCGTTCAGTGGTGAAAAAAATGATGGTCTGGTTGGTAGCTGCTCTTCACATCTAGGTCAAGTTATTCGTGACGACTACGGCATGAACCATCTGGATGAAGTTAATCAAGTGATCGGGCTGGTCAACATCTTTGAAACCAATCCAGTTACGGTTTTCAGGCAACATGCCAACCGTCTAAAAAATAGCGGTCTTTAATTCAGTATGACGATAGCACCGGCGCGGAGTCATAGATGAATAAAAGAATAAGTGTTGTCTTTGTGGCGGTGACGATCATCACCGCTACTTTTTCTGTTTGGCTAATCAATTCAAAAAGACAGGATCAGGCTATTCACCTGATATCCAAAGATCATCCTTTTTCTTTTGTTAAATCACTCGATGGAACGGAAGTTGATGGAGATATCAGACAGAATAATGACGGCAATCTGGTCGTCAGCGGCGAATTGAAACGTCTGTTTGACTATTATCTATCTGCGACAGGCGAAAAAGATCTCTCCGATATTCAAACCCAAATAGAAAAGATCCTGGATCAAAAATTAAAACCGGTCGCAGCAAGACAGGCGAAGCAATTACTCAGTCAATATATTGCTTATAAAAAAGCACTGGTCAGCTTGGAGAAGGAAGGTACAAATAATGCGCATGCGGGAGACGATGTATTCGCTACAGTTAAAACCCGCTGGCAGCGAATGCACCAGTTGCGCGCCCAATTTTTTAACGAAAAAGAAATACAGGCAATGTTTGGCTTTGATGATGCCTACGATCAGGATGCACTGGCAAGGCTGGTCATCAGCCAAGATAAAACACTCACCGAAGCCCAAAAGAAAGAAAAACTCTTGGCGTTAGATAACGCCATGTCGCCGGAGCTGCGTGAGGCAAAGACCGCGCCTTATCAGCTAATCCACTTAAACGAACAAACAGAAAAAATGCGTCGTGAAGGCGCCAGTGAAGATGATATTTACCGTATGCGTGCGGCAGCGACTAGTCCGGAAGCTGCCGATCGTCTGGCGCAAGTCGATCGCGATTCTAACGACTGGAATAGGCGAATCAAACACTATCTAGAACAACGCCAGCAACGAGGCTTGACGACATCGGAGACGATGACAGCTGATCAGCAAACGCAATTACAACAATTGCGAAATCAGTTATTTACTGCGCAGGAGCAAAAACGATTATCGGCTTATGAATAACGATTTTGCATATCAATACAGTCACTCATCATATGCCATCGTGATCAAGTCATTACCTGGGCAATGACGGCACTCGCCTTATTTCGTTTCAGGCATATCTTCAAGCACATCCAGCAATGCCCTATCGATCACTTTATCGAGCACTAGGATGTGCGCACGTTGTTGGCTAAAGGCCTTTTCTAATTCGTTAGCCGAAATAGAAAAGCTTTTTTCTTTCTGGCTTGAAGTAAAAATATACAGACTACGCATCGGACTAACCCATGCCAGCCGCACTCTGAGCACTTCCTTATTTTCTTTCATAAATTCCAGCCAGACTCCGCGCTCCAGTTGTGCGACAGTCATCATATGATGTTCGTCAACTGGGAGTGGCGCATTCATAGCAGCCTGTTCTGCCGCTACGCGTTTCTCTAAGCGGCGCTCAGTTGCTTGCTGCGCCGCTGCCACAGCCAACTCTAGCTGACGCTGCGGAGAAAGTTCGAGCGGTGCACGGACAATCGATGCATGACACTCTGCAAGGTCGGCAAAAAACTGAATCCGATCCGCGTCCTCCCATTTGATCCGGCTCAGCCATTTATTTAATCGCGCCAGAATTACTGGTAAACGGTTAAGTAGTTCCTGGCGCTCTTGCAACGTAATTTTAGGCTTAACGCTCCAGATCAAATCATCCATCGTCTGGATCGCATCGACCACTGCGTGTGGCTTCTCGTCCTGGACGGTATAAGCGAGCGTCAATACTTTGGTCCAACGATTTTCAAGAAAAGTCTCAACAAAGGCGACCACTTCTCCGCTACCGACCCGCACCGCCACCTCCTGTGTTGCAGTCATGGTTGCCTGTTTGATTTTTTCTTTTCTGAGCGCCTTTTGTATTGGGATATGCAAAGCGTCAGCGCTTGCTTGTTCTTCTTTTGCAATAGATGACTCGAGATCATGAATGACCTCTTCGAATAAAGCGACTTCGCGATCAAATTCTATTGAAACACGATGCACATTTTTTTGCATCGCCAGGTAAAGAGGGTCATCTTTACCTTTGTTTTGATCAACGGCAGGACTGTAGCAAGATAGTAAATCAATCAATCGACGCGCCGGATGTTGCTCCTGAAAAAAGAAGTCCTTATCGATTAACGCCGCTTTCAGCACCGGAATTTGTAAGAGCGAAATCAGCTCTTTGACTGGCGCTGGGATCGCAGGATTCCGAAATACATGATCGAATACCTGCGCCAGCAAATCCAGCGTATGCTTCTCAACGCCGATGCCAATACCGTCACTTAATTGTTCCTGCAATTGCGAAAGACGAACGACATCCTGCGCGTTGGCCATCTGCTGCATTAATTTAATACTCTGTTGCGCTTTTTCTAATTGCATGAATAACGCCACGTTTAACGCCTCCTTGGCTGGCGCATGGAGTGGTGCTATTGCAGCATCTGAAGAAACCACAGAAGAACCGTCGGATAAAAATGCTTTTAGTTTTTTCTGTGCAGTTGTAAGCGAAATCTGATCGCCGCGGCGGACGCCATTTGGTACGAAGAGAGGTTTTTCGGTGTCACTCTCTGTGGAGTGACCGGTCTGACTATGATTACGCTGGATACGATAGGACTCCGGCAAGACGGGCAAAATATTTTTATCGACCAGCCATTGATTCAGCGCACCCAAGATGGGTTCAAAATCGAACAAGATATCTGCCCGCAGCAGCGGAAAAATTAATTCTTGGCTATTTTTTTCTGGATCAAACGCACACCATGCCACGTAAATAGCATGTAAAAATACATCCGGGCGAAACGGGTTTTGTGCAATGCTCAACGTGTCCTGGCATAACAGATGCGATAGCCGGATATTGAGAGCGGCATATTGTTCTGCACAATCGAGCTCAATGGCGCGACTAACGCGACTAAGTGCCAGTTTTTGATCCATTTCTTCATAACTGACCAAACTAAATCCGCCGGCATTGCCTTGCGCTAATTGCCGCTGAGCACCCTCCGCTAATAAGTGCTCTATTTCACCTTTGAAGGTTTTCTCAAGCTCCACTGAAGCAAGGTGATAAAACGCGTAGACATTTTTCTTCAACAACTGTCCTGCATGAAAGCTAAGATTGGCGATGCGTGAATCCGTACTTTGCTCAGAATACGCGAGCAATGCATTTGCCAGACGGGCAGCAAAGGCATCCACTTGCGCAATCGTCTGATGGTTCACCAGAGGAATTAATGCGCGCAACAATTCCGGACGCGGTGTGCTCAATCCAGTCAATTCGGAATGCAGTGGAGTGGATTGAATCATATTCAGCAATATGGGAATGATCCGCTATATGAGAAACAACAAACGCACCAAAAAGAGCGCCACAGGCAATCGCTTGGTTTTATACTTTGCTTCGACGGCTAACGACGACACGAGCTGAAAGAAGTCACAGGAAATATTAAAATAACAATAAATTATTACTCTGCAAGCCAGACAGATCGCTTATTGTTTGTTCACCTTCTTAAACTATATACTCTAAATTTCCACATGGAAATATTTTTATCGCAATATTGACTGCTTTTTTGAGGTTTTACCTCGGCGTTAAGTTCTGCGTAGGAGTAATTTTTTTGGCGTCTAGAGGAAACATGTCATTTTGTAAGTATTTTTGTGTAACTATGACAATTTAACGCCAACTCGATTGGATTGCTCTAAAATAGAGGGTTGAACTTTTTCGCGTAATTTTGCGCAATATTTGTCAATAAACATTTTATGCCTAAAAAAAATACCAGTGCTACTTTGCCCGAAGAAGCCACTGCCCCAGCCTCATTTGAGGCGGCAATGGAAGAACTGAGTGTGCTAGTGGCGCAAATGGAGGCAGGAGACTTACCTCTGGAAAAATCCGTCATCGCTTATCAGCGGGGATCAGAATTAATTAAATATTGTGCAAGTCAACTCGATAAAGTTGAGCAGCAAGTCAAAGTGTTGGAAGCAGGAATGCTCAAACCATTTAATGTTGATAATGATGAGGAACTTGCATGAGCATGGATTTCCGCACCTGGATGAAAGTAACGCAAGATAATTGCGAAGAAGCACTCTCAGAGTTCATACCGCAATCGGATATCGCTCCACGGCGCCTGCATGAAGCAATGCGCTACGCAGCATTAGACGGTGGAAAACGGGTACGCCCCTTATTAGTATTCGCGGCAGGCCAGCTTTTTAATGCACCAGACGAATTACTTCGTCGTGCGGCGGTCGCAGTCGAAATGATTCACGCCTATTCCTTAGTGCATGATGATATGCCATGCATGGATGATGATGCGTTGCGTCGCGGCAAACCAACCGTCCATGTCAAATACGATGAGGCAACGGCACTGTTAGTCGGAGATGCACTGCAATCACAAGCATTTATCGTGTTATCTGAAGGTAACGGCGATGCGCTGACCAAATTAGCCATGGTACGTTTATTGGCACAGGCTTCTGGCTCCGTTGGTATGTGTGGCGGGCAGGCAATTGACTTAGCCAGTGTTGGTCTGGCATTGAGCCGAGACCAATTAGAACAAATGCATCGCCTGAAAACCGGCGCGCTATTACGCGCATCGGTATTACTCGGTGCGATGAGCGGGAAAACACTCACTGCTACAGAGGTTGCAGCACTCAATGTGTATTCTGCTGCGATAGGATTGGCGTTTCAGGTCGTGGACGATATTCTCGACGCGACCGCAGATTCAGCGACACTTGGTAAAACAGCAGGTAAAGACGCCGCTGACAACAAGCCTACCTATGTCAGCCTCTTGGGTTTAACTGCATCAAAAGAATTAGCAACGCAACTTTGCAACGACGCTCACCAAGCTTTAGTGCCGTTTGGCACACAAGCACACTATTTACACGACCTTGCAGATCTGATCGTGCAAAGACAAGCATAACTGGCAGCCTCTATGACGAACTTACTTCAAAAAATCAACTCTCCAGGAGACTTACGTCACCTGACTCGCCAGCAATTGCACGCATATGCCTCTGAGCTACGTCAATATGTTCTTGAATCCGTCTCCAAAACAGGTGGGCATTTATCTTCTAACCTTGGCACGGTTGAGCTGACCGTTGCTTTGCATTACGTCTACAACACGCCAGATGACCGGATCATCTGGGACGTTGGCCATCAAACTTATCCACATAAGATTATCACTGGCCGTCGTGACATGATGCATACGCTGCGCCAATTTGATGGCATTTCTGGTTTTCCACGCCGTTCAGAAAGTGAGTACGATACTTTCGGTACCGCGCATTCATCGACCTCCATCTCAGCGGCACTCGGGATGGCTTTGGCTTCACGCAATAAAGGTGAAGACCGCCATTCTGTTGCTGTTATCGGCGACGGTTCAATGACAGCGGGCATGGCGTTTGAAGCACTCAATAATGCCGGTGTTTATGACGACATTAACATGCTGGTCATTCTGAACGACAACGATATGTCGATTTCGCCACCGGTTGGCGCGTTAAATCGCTATCTGGCACGCCTGATGTCTGGCAAGTTTTACGCAGCGGCCCGCAATGTCGGCAAATCGGTTTTACCTTCCCCGATGCTGGAACTGGCGAAACGTTTTGAAGAACATGCCAAAGGGATGCTGGTTCCCGCCACCATGTTTGAAGAATTTGGTTTCAATTACATCGGCCCCATCGATGGTCACGATCTGGAATCGCTGATCCCAACATTGCAAAACATCCGTCACTTGAAGGGCCCGCAATTTTTACACGTGGTCACCAAGAAAGGTCAGGGCTATAAACTAGCAGAAGCCGATCCAGTCTTGTATCACGGTCCCGGCAAATTTAATCCTGCCGAAGGTATCAAACCAAGCACCTCATCCAAGCTGACTTACACGCAAGTATTTGGTCAATGGCTGTGCGATATGGCAGTGGCTGACGAAAAGTTAATCGGCATTACACCTGCTATGCGTGAAGGTTCGGGCATGGTCGAGTTTGAAAAGCAATTCCCGAAGCGCTATTTTGACGTCGGTATCGCCGAGCAACATGCCGTAACCTTTGCAGCAGGTATAGCGTGCGAGGGATTGAAGCCGGTTGTCGCGATTTACTCAACATTCTTGCAACGCGCCTACGATCAACTGATCCACGATGTGGCATTACAGAATCTGGATGTGACCTTTGCACTCGATCGTGCAGGCTTAGTAGGTGCCGATGGCGCAACCCATGCCGGCAATTACGATATGGCCTTCTTACGCTGCATTCCTAACATGGTCATCATGGCAGCTGCTGATGAAAATGAGTGCCGTCAGATGTTGAGTACCGGCTATCACTATCCTGGGCCCGCCGCAATTCGCTATCCACGTGGAGCCGGAATTGGCGCAACCGTTGAAAAAGAACTGACCACACTACCAATTGGTAAAGGTGAAATTAAGCGCCAAGGCAACAAGGTCGCTATCCTTGCCTTTGGCTCGATGGTATATCCGGCGTTAGCAGCCGCAGAATCTCTCGATGCCACTGTTGCTAATATGCGCTTCGTCAAACCGCTGGATGCCGACTTAGTCAAATCGCTAGCCGCATCCCATGATGTGCTGGTCACGGTAGAAGAAGGATGTACGATGGGCGGTGCAGGGTCTGCTGTCGCTGAAGCATTATCTGAAGCCGGTATTGAGATACCATTGCTCATCCTGGGATTACCAGACAAATTTATTGATCACGGTGATGTGCATTTGCTGTTGAGCCAATGCGGTCTTGATGCCAAAGGCATTGAGGCATCAATACGCCAACGCTTCGTAAGTCATTTCGCTGATGTACAAAAACTGGCGGCAAATGCCTGATTACTTATTCAGCAGAAAGTAACAATGAAAAGGCGTTGTCCATTCCTACCTCAGCATTTGCATTTCAGCAATTTACAGGCATCGTCTTGCTGTTATCGACTTTCAGGCTGTTGACCATTCGCGCTGACTTTGCTCCGAATAGCTGACCGGCGCGCCTTGGATATCGTCAAACGTAACGATTTCATAGGAGTCAGGCTGAGACAACAATACGCGCAGCAACTGGTTATTCAATCCATGCCCGGATTTATGCGCCGTATAACTGGCCAAAAAAGGATGGCCGATCAGGTACAAATCGCCAATCGCGTCGAGGATTTTATGGCGGACAAATTCATCATCAAAACGCAAACCATCTGAATTTAAAATCCGGTATTCATCCATCACTATCGCATTTTCCATGGAGCCACCGCGTGCCAGCCCAATTCCACGCAGCATTTCCACATCCTGCATAAAACCGAAGGTGCGCGCTCTCGCGACATCTTTAACGAATGACACTTTTTCAAAATCAACCTCGGCAGTTTGTACTGTGCCATCCACTGCCGGATGATTGAATTCAATAAAGAAATGTAGCTTAAATCCATCGTAAGGCTCAAGACGCGCCCATTTTTCTGTTTTACCGCTTCCTTCGCGAATTTCCACTGGCTTTAAGACACGGATGAATTTCTTGGCTGCTGCTTGCTCTTGCAAACCAGCTTGCTGAAGGAGATAGACAAACGACGATGCCGAGCCATCCATGATAGGAATTTCTTCAGCGCTCACATCAATATATAAATTATCGACACCCAAACCAGCACATGCGGAGAGTAAGTGCTCAACAGTAGAAACGCGCTGACCATTATTCGACAACGTGGATGCCATGCGGGTATCGCCCACACTCATCGCATCAGCAGGGAACACCAGCGGTGGATTAAGGTCGGTACGTGTAAATACAATACCGGTATCAACAGGAGCAGGACGTAACACAAGCTCAACTTTGGTACCCGAATGCAAACCGACGCCGACGGTTTTGACTAATTGTTTGATGGTTGTTTGCTTTAACATCCCTCTATTATAACAATTCATGAAAAAACCGATGTAACACACTGCAAACGGCTTGAAAAGCACACAAAATTTGATGCAATGTCGACATGTAAACATGAAAAAAAACAGCGCATGCTTTGTTAGCAATGCGCTGTTTTCAGAAGAAACTGAAAGGCTTAAGCCAGTTGTGCTACCAATGTTTCTGCATTGGAAACTTCAAACTTACCGCCTTCTTCCACGTTGAGTTGTTTGACTACGCCGTCCACTGCCAGCAGTGAGTAACGCTGGGAACGTGTGCCCATACCAAATTTACTAAAGTCTGCCGAGAGACCTAATGCCTTGCTAAAGTCGCCATTGCCGTCAGCCATCATGCGAACAACGCCGGTTGCCTTCTGATCGCGACCCCATGCACCCATGACGAATGCATCATTCACAGAAATACACCAGATTTCGTCTACACCCTTCGCTTTTAATTCCGCTGCATGAGCGATATAACCAGGAACGTGTTTTGCTGAGCAAGTCGGCGTAAAGGCACCTGGCAATCCGAAAATCGCTATGGTTTTGCCTTTCACTAAATCCGCAACTTGGAAAGTATTAGGGCCGATACTACATCCCTCTCCTTCTACTTCAATAAATTCTGCCAAGCTGCCTGCTGGTAAATGCTCGCCGATTTGTATGCTCATCATTATTCCTTTCATGAAATTCTATAGTGTCTGCCTGCGCCTAAGCGCCGCACGGAGTGGCACAGCGTTTATAACAAGTTACTGTGCACGTCGGGAGTATGCCTGACTAAGCAAAAACTTGCAGAAAGTCCAAAAAATATCAAGCAATCTCTTTTGGATGTTGCGCCCATTATACGAAATATAATTTTTTTACAAACCTTTTGGTTTATGACATTTTTTAACAAATAAGATGCTAGGATTGCAACTGATATCAAGGCACTAATATATTTATGTAGTTGCTATTAAAAAATAGCAGCAACTTGCCACTGATACGCAAGCGTAATCGTGAAGGTGTAGATAGAATGAGCTAAGCAGTTCATAGGAATCATCTTTGCTTGTTTTTGGTTATCTCATGTTGTTTGATTTTAAATTTTAGAATGTCCGAGGAGTAGCAGAAAAAATGAACAAATTGATTCCGTCTAGCGGCATGCCGATTAAACGCATCTGCCTGGCTTTGGTGAGCGTCGGCTTCACGACTCTGTTAACAGGCTGCGGCGGTTCGTCCTCACCGCCACCGCCAACCGTGACCATTGATGTGTTCGGTGCTCGTGGTTCGACCCTAACCGCAGTAGTCACCTCAACAAATTGCTCGGCGACGCCGACCGTCACATGGCAAACGTCAGGTGGTGTTGCGCTCGGCACAGGTCTGAGCATTCAAGATACACAGCCGTTGTCCGCTATTTCTGCAACTGCTACGTGCTCAACAGCGACACTCACTGAAAATTTACAGCCACTTTCTGTCTACAGCTCCTTAGCAGCGTTCGCTGTATTGCAAAATAAAACAGTCGAAGCATGGGGCAACCCTGTGTGGGGTGGACAAACCGCAGCAGGCGAAGCGCTGACAACCATTACACAGTTATATCCATCAGATCGCGGCTTTGCTGCTCTATTAGCTGACAATACCGTTCAGACGTGGGGTAGTAGTTATGTTGCTGTAAGTAACCCTAACCTTGTTGACACAAGTAAGGGCTCAATTGCAACGAGCGCGCTGACAAACATCGCCTCAGTCATTCCAGGTCGTGTCGCCTACTTCGCAACCAAAAAAGACGGTTCTTTTGTCGCATGGGGAAGTTACCGTGGGTTGATTTCGCAAGTTGATACCTTGATGAACAATGCCACTGATGGTTTAAGTGCGAGTACATTGGCTTCATTAACGAATGTTCAAAGTATCGCCTCCACTGAAGGTGCTTATGCCGCATTAAAAACAGATGGCACAGTAGTGACTTTTGGCGATCCTGACGCTGGTGGCGATAGTAGCTCTGTGCAAGCACAGCTAACCAACGTCACACAAGTTGTCGGTACCAACTACGATTTCGTCGCGCTGCGTAAAGACGGTACGGTTGTTGGCTGGACTGGACAATTCGGCTGGGCCATTCCGACTTCGACGTTAACTGGCGTCACTAACCTGACAGTCAATGGCATCGTTGGTGTTGCGACGACAAAAACAGACGCCTCTGCATTTGGCTATGCGCCTGACGTTGACGCTGCAGATAGCAGTTCCGTGACAACTTTATTGAAAAGTGTTGCACAGGTTTATTCAACGCAAACAGCGTTTGCTGCCTTGCTGACCAACGGCAATGTAGTGAGCTGGGGTGATTTACCGCGTATGCAGACAAGTTTAAACGCCGTTCAGTCTTCACTGACCAACGTTAAAAATATTGTCTCTTCAGAATATGCATTTGCAGCTCTGAAAAATGATGGCACCGTTGTGACCTGGGGTGATCCTACTGTCGGTGGCGATAGCAGCAGCGTCGCCTCTCAGTTAACGAACGTAGTTTCTATCACTGCGAATAAATATGCATTCGCTGCGCTGAAGTCTAACGGTACTGTCGTCACGTGGGGCATGGCAACGAAAGGTGGTAATAGCAGCGCCGTCGCGTCGAGTCTGACAAACGTTCGCGCCATTTACGCAACACCATTTGGTGCATTTCTGGCAGTGAATAAAGACGGTACTTTTGTGAACTGGGGCGACCAATGGGCTGGTGGTGGAGCCGCACCAGCAAAACTGACAAAGATCCCATTTTCAAGCTGATCAATATTTAATCTGATCTGCGCCGTACCCAATTTGGAGTAAAAGAAGAATGAAAGCAATTAAATCACCCGTTAAGTCACTGATGGTCGCATGCATTGCTGGTTGTCTTATGACGCCAGCTTTTGCCAATGTGACAGAAGCAAACAAAAATGGTCGTACTCAGCCGCACGTGGAACAAAATCTGAGCCAGATTATCGTTAAATACCGTAACGACATCAACTACAGTGCGACGACTGCGAGTGTCGGTGGTGCGACTACCGTCACACCATTGCAGGCACAACGCTTATCTACGCTGCAATCGGTAGCACAATCGTTTGGCGCCTCTTTTAGTGTTAAACGCCAAATCGTTACTGGCGGCTGGGTGTATCGTTCCAGCGTTCCGATGAAACCTGCGCAAATGCGCGCTTTAGCGGCAAAGCTGGCACAAAGCGACCGTGCGATTGAATATGCAGAGCCCGACTATATCCGTCATGCGATGTATGTTCCAACCGATCCGATGTTCGCAACAGCGCAATGGGATTTGCAGTCATCAGCGACACAACCTGGCGGCTTGAACCTTCCTGGTGCTTGGGATTTATCTCTGGGTAAAGGTATCGTTGTCGCCGTATTGGACACTGGCTATCGTCCTCACCCTGACCTCGTACCTAATCTAGTTCCAGCGCAAAATGGTGTGGCAGGTCAGTATGGATATAACTTCATCAGCGACCCAGTGAGTGCACGGATTACCGTTCCAATCGGTGCGCAAAGTGCGCGTGGCTACGATGCACTGGACAAAGGTGACTGGGTACCAACAACGGACACGATCTGTCCGAGTCAGGCGGGGAATGATAGTAGCTGGCACGGAACGCACGTTGCAGGAACGATTGCTGCAGCAGCAAATAACGCTGGCGTCATCGGCGTAGCACCATCTGCGAAAGTCCTGCCATTACGCGTCTTGGGTAAATGCGGTGGATCTGATTCTGATATCGCAGATGCAGTTGCATGGGCAGCAGGTTTGAGCGTATCCGGTGTACCAGCAAATACCAACAAAGCGAACGTCATCAATCTGTCTCTCGGTGGAACTGGCTTCTGTACTAAAACAAGTGCGGCAGCATTCCAAATGGCAATGGCAAATGGTACGACTATCGTGATTGCTGCAGGTAACGAAAGTATCGATGCGAAAATTTCATCTCCTGCTAATTGCCCTGGCGTGATTGCGGTTGCATCGACGTCTATCACTGGCGGTCGCTCTGGGTATTCCAACTACGGTGGATCAGTTGCAGTCGCTGCGCCAGGTGGTGGTTTCACCAATGCGTCTGACGTCATCACATCAACATTACCGACAGGGAAAACAGTATCAACTGACGATACAACCTACGGCACGATGGCAGGCACATCACAAGCAACACCTCACGTCGCAGGGGTTGTAGCACTGATGTTGGCCGTCAAACCAACGTTAACGCCAGCACAAATCAAGAACATTCTGATTTCCACCGCACGTCCTGCACCAGCGAATTGCCCAGGTTGCGGCGCTGGCATTGTGGATGCGACAGCGGCAGTAAAAGCAGCAGGTAACTAAGATAAGTCGTACACAAAATCCTGAAGCAAAAATAGGCAATAGAAATAAAACAGGACTAAAGCTGGAATAAAGCATAAATAAAAAAACCGCATCGTGAACTGACCCCATTTAGTTGGACAGTTTAATTGCTATGCTACTAAGGGCTGATTTCTGTATTGCACAGGACTCAGCCCTTTTAATTTCATTTTGATGCGGTCATGATTATAGTATCGAATATAGG